>JACRMD010000192.1 GCA_016215085.1 Solirubrobacterales bacterium
CGCCGGCGGCCGGCAGCTCGGCCGGATCGCCACGGTCGGCGCGGACGGCACGCCGCACGTGGTGCCGGTCGCGTTCCTCTACAACGCGGCCCGCGACACGATCGACGTCGGCGGCCGCGACCTCGAGGACACCAAGAAGTTCCGCGACGTGGCCCGGACCGGCCGCGCCGCGATCGTAGTCGACGACCTGGCGAGCACCGACCCGTGGCACCCGCGCGGGATCGAGGTCCGCGGCCGCGGCGAGGCGATCGCGATGCCGACGCCGCTCATCCGGATCCACCCGGAGCGGATCGTCAGCTGGGGCATCGACCCGCGGCCCAGCGCGCGCACGGTGGCGGAGTAGCGCATGACGCGGGTCGACGAGATCGTCGAGCGCTTCGCGGAGCTCGCCGGAGCGTACGAGCGGTGCCGGCGCGATGCCGAGGCGCGCGTCGCCGAGTGGCGCTGGTCGCGGTCCTTCTCGGGATGGGAGACGACCCAGCCGCTGGCATGTGAGCGACGCGGCGACCGCCGTGGCCGGCTGCGGCGCTCCAGGAGCGCGGGGACGCACCACCAGGAGGACCACGTCGGGCTCGATGCCTCGGGCGAGGCGGCGGTCGTGCGCCACGAGAACGGGCTCGGGCAGGTCAGGGCCGCGATCTTCCTGCTGCCGGACGAGCACGGCGTGGAGGAGGTCTACTTCACGAGCACGATGGAGGGGGACCCGTTCGAGCTGGCTCGCGTCTGCCGGCTCATCACCGACGGTCAGGGACGAGCCGCCGAGTTCGTCGTCGCCTACCGGAGGGCCGCGCCATGGCACGAGCGCTACACGTACGACGAGCAGGGCCGGCTGGCCCGCGTCGACGTGGTGCCGACGCCGGGAGGGGAGGACCCCGCGCACCTCGCCTACCACCCGACCTACGACGCGAACGGCAGGCTCGTCGCGGTCGACGCGACCCTGTCGTACTCGCCGACCCCAGAGCGGGTCTGGCGCCTGCCAGTCGCGAAGGCCAAGGTCGAGGCATGGACTCGGGGCGCCCAAGCGGCCCTCGTCTCGGCCATGGGTGACGCGCTCGCGGCGGTGGCGCGGGACGTCGGGGAGCCGCTCGAGCCTGGGGACGACCTCGCCGGTCCAGGCGTCCAGCAGCCGCCGCGTGCTGAGCGGCGCGCGGAGCGCCACGTCGAGGCTGGAGCTGGCGTTCACCGGCGACCAGCAACGCGATCTCGACGCCCTCGCTCTCGAGTGGAAGCTCCGCGGCCGCGAGGATCTGGGCCGGCATCTCCTGGTGGCCGTCACGAAGGAGCTCAACGAGCGCGCCTGGCCCCAGGCGACGGCGGACGCGTTCGTCATCTTCGCCACGGACCTCGAGCTCACGCACGTCAAGCAGAACCTCAGAGCCGCGGTCCCTGAGCCGGTGTTCGCCGACCTGCGCCGGCGCGGATGGCTCGCCGGGCTGAGCTGACGCCTCGAGCGCCGCGGCGATCGCGTCGGCAATGGCGTCTGGGTCCATCGTGATCCCAGAAGCGCAGCACGGTCCAGCCGGCGGCGAACAACATCATGGTGTTGCGCTCGTCGCCGCACGGCGAGCTCGTGGCGGGTGTCGACCCGGCGGGTCGCTCGCCCGATCGCCGTTCCGTCTGCCGAGCGCGGCCGCAGTCCGTCCCACGATGGCTGGCGCAACGCCGGACGCAGGTGGCGGGATCGCCCACTTCGCTCCCCGAGGGAGCCTCAGAACGGCCGCCAGAACGGCGTGCCCGCCACCTCGGACGGCAGCGGGCCGTCCGATCGCCGCTCGAGCCTGGGGACGACCTCGCCGGTCCAGGCGTCCAGCAGCCGCCGCGTGCTGAGCGGCGCGCGGAGCGCCACGTCGAGGCTCACCGGCGCAGTGCGGCGCAGCGACTCCCCGTAGACCGTCCCGTCCGGGGCTTCCCCGGCCAGGCCTCGCCGCACGAGCCACACCGTAGTGCCGCGAGCGCCGCTCAGCGCGCGTGGATCGCGAGCACCGCCGCGAGGTCGTCGGCCTCGGCGGCGGTCTTGTCGTCGCGGTAGCGGAGCACGCGGGCGAAGCGCAGCGCGACGCCGCCGGGGTAGCGGGGCGAGGTCTGCACGCCGTCGAAGGCGATCTCGACGACGAGCTCGGGCCGCACGTGCACGGTGATGCCGCGGCGCTCGACCTCGCGCGCGAGCAGCTGCTCGGTCTGCCAGGCGAGCGTCGCGTCGGTCAGCCCCTTGAACGTCTTGCCGAGCATCACGAAGCCGCTGCCGTCGGTTGCGCGGGCGCCGAGGTGGAGGTTGGACAGCCACCCGCGGCGGCGGCCGTGACCCCACTCGGCGGCGAGCACGACGAGGTCGAGCGTGTGGCGCGGCTTGACCTTCTGCCAGCCCTTGCCGCGGCGGCCGGCGGCGTACGGCGCGTCGAGGTCCTTGACCACCACGCCCTCGTGGCCGGCCGCGATCGCCGCGTCGAAGTGGGCGCGCGCAGGCTCGACCCCGTCGACGACCACGCGCGGCACGCGCAGCGCCTCGGGCACGGCGGCGTCCAGCGCCTCGGCGCGGCGCGAGAGCGGCGCGTCGAGCAGGTCCTCGCCGTCGACGTGCAGGGCGTCGAAGAGCATGGGCGTGATCCCGCCCGCCGTCGAGCACGAACGACGAGGACGGGAGCGCGAGCGCCGCGCCGACCACGTCGGGCAGCCGCGACGTGAGGTCGTCGAGGGTGCGCGAGTAGACGGCCACCTCGCCGCCGTCGCGGTGGACCTGGATGCGCGCGCCGTCGAGCTTCCAGTCCACGGCCGCGGCGCCGGTGCGCTCGAGCGCCTCCTCCAGCGACGCGGCCGGCGAGGCGAGCATCGGCCCGAGCGGCCGGCCGACCTGAAGCGCGAACCCGGCCAGCGCGGGCTCGCCGTCGCGCAGCACCGCCTCGGCGACCGCGCGGGCGTCGCCGCGCAGCATCGCCGCGCGGTCCAGCGCGGCGCGCGGCAGCCCGGTGGCGACGGCCAGCGCATCGGCCATCACGCCCGCGAGCGCGCCCTGGCGCAGCTCGCCGCCCACGAGCGCGCGCAGGAAGCGCTGCTCGACCTCGGTGGCCCGCGCGAACAGCGCCGCGAGCTCCTCGCGGCGCGCCGCCTGCGAGCCGGCGCCGGAGAACGACGCGATCCGCTCCAGCGCGGCGTCGACGTCGGCCACCTCCAGCGACGGCGCGCCGGCCGGCGCCGGCAGGTCGGCGAGCGAGCGCCAGCCGACGCCCGTGCGCCGCTGGCGCAGCTCGCCCGACAGGTACGCGACGCCGGCCTCGACCTCGCCCGGCGCGAGCTGCCGCAGCGCCGCGCCCAGCAGCTCCGCCTTGCGCTTGCGCGACGACGTGTCGGCGACGGCGAGCGACGTGGTGGCGAGGTCGGCGAAGAGCACCCGTACAACGTACGAGGGCCCGGCGACAGCCGGGCCCTCGAAACCACTTCGCCGTGAGGCGAGTGCTACATCATGCCGCCCATGTCGGGCATGCCGCCGCCGCCGGACTCCTTCTCCGGGATCTCGGCGACGATGGCCTCGGTCGTGAGGATGTTCTTCGCGATCGAGGCCGCGTTCTGCAGCGCGGAGCGCGTGACCATGGCCGGGTCGATGACGCCGTCGGCCACGAGGTCGACGATCTCGCCGGTCGCGGCGTTCAGGCCGAAGCCCTTCTTGGCCTTGCGGACGTCGGCGACGACGACCGAGCCCTCGAGGCCGGCGTTCTCCGCGATCTGGCGGAGCGGCTCCTCGAGCGAGCGGAGGATGATGCGGGCGCCGGTGCGCTCGTCCTCGTCCTCGATGCCGTCGACGTTGACGTTGGCCGAGGCCTGCAGCAGCGCGACGCCGCCGCCGGGCACGATGCCCTCCTCGAGCGCCGCGCGGGTCGCCTGCAGGGCGTCCTCGACGCGGTGCTTCTTCTCCTTCATCTCCGTCTCGGTGGCCGCGCCGACCTTCACGACGGCGACGCCGCCGGAGAGCTTGGCGAGGCGCTCCTGGAGCTTCTCGCGATCGAAGTCCGAGTCGGTGTTCTCGACCTCGTTCTTGATCTGGTTGATGCGGCCCTTGATCGCCTCCGCGTCACCGGCACCGTCGACGACGGTGGTGGTGTCCTTGGCGACGACCACGCGGCGGGCGCGGCCGAGCTGCGAGAGCTGGGTGTTCTCGAGCTTGAGGCCCATCTCCTCGGTGATGACCTCGCCGCCGGTGAGGATGGCGATGTCCTCGAGCATGCGCTTGCGGCGGTCGCCGAAGCCCGGGGCCTTCACGGCGACGCCGGTGAAGGTGCCGCGGAGCTTGTTCACGACCAGGGTCGCGAGGGCCTCGCCCTCGACGTCCTCGGCGATGATCAGCAGCGGCTTGCCCGACTGGATGACGGCCTCGAGGACCGGCAGCACGTCGCGGACGGAGCCGATCTTCTGGTTGGCGATGAGGATGTACGGATCCTCGAGGACGGCCTCCATGCGGTCCTGGTCCGTGACCATGTAGGGCGAGATGTAGCCCTTGTCGAACTGCATGCCCTCGGTGAACTCGAGGTCCATGCCGAAGGTCTGGCCCTCCTCGACGTTCACGACGCCGTCCTTGCCGACCTTCTCGATCGCGTCGGCGATGACGTCGCCGATCTCGTCGTCGCCGGCGGAGATGGTCGCCACGCGGGCGATCTGCTCCTTGCCCTGGACGGGCTTGCTCAGCTTGCGGATGTTGTCGACGCTCTGGTCGACGGCGACCTCGATGCCGCGCTTGAGCGCGA
>JACRMD010000016.1:0-2146 GCA_016215085.1 Solirubrobacterales bacterium
CGGGCGCCTCGCGCGGCAGCCCGTGCCCGGCGCCCGGGATCACGACGAGCCGCGCGTCGGGCAGCCCCGCGACCAGGCGCTCCCCCAGCGCGACGAACTTCGCGTCGCGGTCGCCGGCCACGACCGTCGCGGGCATCGTCAGCCCGCCCAGCCGGTCCCAGAGCACCTCCATCACGCCGGCGCCGGTGCCGCGCAGCGCGGCGGCGAGCCCGCGCGGGTCGTTGCGCAGCAGGTCCTCGCGCCACCAGCGCGCGGCCTCCGGCGGCGTCCCCGCGAAGAGCGGCAGCGCCTGCCAGCGGTCGGCGTACTGCTCGATCGTCATGGTCTCGAGGTCGGCGGCGAAGCGCTCGTCCTCGGCCACCCGCGCGGCGCGCTCCGCGGGGTCGTCGATGCCCGCGGTGGTGGCGGCGAGCACCAGCCGCGAGACGCGCTCGGGCGCCGCCAGCGCGACGTGCAGCGCGACCCGGCCGCCGAACGAGTACCCGCAGAGGGCGAACCGCACGGGGGCGGCGGCGAGCACCACGTCGACGCACGTGGCAAAGTCCACCGGCCGGGTGCTCGCGAGCTCGCCGTGGCCGGGCAGGTCCAGGGCGAGCGTCGCCGTGTGCTCGAGGTGCGGCAGGACGGGGTCCCACGCACGGCGGGTCCCGCCGAACCCGTGGAGGAGCACCACCGTCTCGCCGGCCATCCCCCGCATCGTGCCCCATGAGCGAGACCCGCGACACCTACCTCCTCCTCCGCGCCTTCGTCGACGAGCTCGTGCGCTGCGGCGTCACGCACGCGTGCACCTCGCCCGGCTCGCGCTCGACGCCGCTGGTCCTCAGCCTCGTCCGCGACGGCCGCCTGCGCGCGAGCTCGCACGTCGACGAGCGCTCCGGCGGGTTCTTCGCGCTCGGCGCCGCCAAGGCCACCGGGATGCCCGCCGTCCTGGCCTGCACGAGCGGGACCGCCGCCGCGAACTACGCGCCCGCGGTGATCGAGGCCCACGAGGCGCGCGTGCCGCTGATCGTCCTCACCGCCGACCGGCCGCCGGAGCTGCGCGAGGTCGGCGCCGGGCAGACGATCGACCAGCTCAAGCTCTACGGCGGCGCGGCGAAGTGGTTCTTCGAGGTCGGCACGCACGCCGCGACGCCCGCGAGGCTGCGCTGGATGCGCCAGCTCGCCTGCCGGGCGGTGTGGACGGCGCTCGACGGGCGCCCCGGGCCCGTGCACCTCAACGTGCCGCTGCGCGAGCCGCTCGTCCTCGACGAGGAGCTGCCCGAGGACGGCACCGGCCGCCCCGGCGGCCGGCCGTACACCGCCCGCACCAGCGCGCCGCGCGGGCCGATCCCGCTGCCGCCCCAGCCCCGCGGGATCATCGTCGCCGGGCGCGACGAGCGCCCCGAGGCCGGGCTCGAGGTCGCCCGGCTCGGCATCGCCCGCGGTTGGCCGGTGCTGGCCGATCCGCTGTCGGGCGCGCGCTTCGGCATCGCCGCCGTCGCGCACTACGACGCGCTGCTGCGCGACGAGCGCTGGGCCGCCGCGATGCGCCCGGACGTCGTCGTGCGCACCGGCGACCTGCCGACCTCCAAGCCGCTGCGCCGCTGGCTCGCCTCGCTGGACGGCGTGCCGCAGCTGGCGACCGTGCCGCACAGCTCCTGGCACGACCCCGACGCCACGCTGCACGAGGTCCTCGACGGCGAGCTCGTCGCCGGCGAGGGCGAGCGCGACGACGCGTGGCTCGACCGCTGGCGCCGCGCCGACGGCCGCGCCGGCGCCGCGCTGGACGCCGTCCTCGGCGACGCGCTGAGCGAGCCGCGCGTCGCCCGCGAGCTCGGGGATCGCCTGGCGCCCGGCGCCCAGCTGGTCGTCGCGGCGTCGATGCCGATCCGCGACGTCGAGACGTTCGTGACCGTGCGCGACGCGCCCCTGCGCGTGCTCAGCAACCGCGGCGCCAACGGCATCGACGGCACCACCTCGACCGCCTACGGGATCGCGGCCGCGACCGGCGCGCCCACCACGCTGCTGATCGGCGACGTGGCCCTCGTCCACGACCTCGGCGGCCTGCTCGCCGGCCGGCGGCTGGGCGTCCCGCTGCGGATCGTCGTGGTCGACAACGGCGGCGGCGGGATCTTCGAGTTCCTCCCCGTCGCGACGCAGCGCGACG
>JACRMD010000016.1:2155-9261 GCA_016215085.1 Solirubrobacterales bacterium
ACGCGTTCGAGGAGCACGTCCTCACGCCCACCGGCCTCGACGTCGCGCGGATCGCCGCGCTCTTCGACGCCGAGTACCTCCCCGTCGCGACGCTCGGCGAGCTGCGCACCGCGCTGGACGCCGACCCCACCGGCACCACGATCGTCCACGTGAGGACCGATCGCGCCGAGAACGTCGCGCTGCACCGCCGCTGCTGGGACGCGGTTGCGGCCGCCTGTGCAGGTTGAGCAACGTTTCCGCTAACTGCGGAAACCCATTTGACAGTGTGTCGTTATGCCGACCGGCGGCGTGGGTAGGGTCGCCCGCGATGGTGTGGGTCATCATCGCGACCGCTTGGATGGTCGCCACTCTGCTGTTGCTGAGCCTCGCGGCGGCGGCCGCGCGCGGCGACCGGCAGCTCGCCCGTCAGCAGGCGAGCCTTGGCCGACGCCGACTGTGGCTGCCGCCGCGACCGACTCGCTGAGCGGTCCGGCCCCGGGCGTAGCCTCCGGGGCCTCGTGGACCAGCTCGCCTTCCTCGCGCAACCGCCGCCGGACCCCCGGCCGAGCGCCGCGCGCCTGACCTCCAAGGGCATCGCGCCCGGCGACATCGTCGAGGTGGACCGCAAGGGCCGCCGCTTCCACGCGCTGGTCACGAGCGTCGAGCAGCGCGAGTCCGGCCGCTTCGACCTCGGCGTGCGCCCGCTGGACGGCCGCAGCACGTGGCGGACCGCGACGGTGCGCGAGGTGGTCGGCGTGTGGCGGCGCGCGAAGGGCGTGCTGCCGGCCGACTAGCCGCTGTCCCCGCGCGAACCGCGATGACCAGCGATGGTCAAGTTCTCGGTGCGCCAGGTCGAGCCGAGCCCCATGGCTCCCTCCGCTCGCGCCCTGCTCGCCGGCCTCGCCGCTCTGGTGCTCCTGCCCACTGCGGCATCGGCGGCCGAGCGCACCATGCCCGTCCGCGTCACGCTTCTCGGCCAGGACGCGGGCGTGGCGACGCTCGCCCTGGAGACGACCTCGGACACCGCCGCGACCGCGACGCTGCGCGCGCCGGGCGTCCTGTTCGGCGGCGGCAAGCTCTACCGCGTCTCGACATGCGTCGAGCAGCACGCCCAGCGCGCGCTCCCGCTGTCGAGCTGCACCACCGCCGACGTCGACGTGCGCGGGCTCACCGGTCGCGTCGCCCGCGATGCGCCCGCGGTGACGAGCGCCGTCCGGCGGCCGAAGGCGGGCGTCGCGATGGCTGTCACCGGCGTCGTGACGATCAACCAGCGCATGGTCGACGGCGCATGGAAGGAGGTCGCCACCACGTGGACGGCCGGCCGCGCGGGCGCGTCGCTGGCGGTGCCGCCCTCCGGCGCGACCTCCGGCGTCCTCCCCACGCTGCCCGACGGCGCGACGCTGAGCACGGGCGCGGTGGGCGGCATGAACACCGGCGCGCCGGGCTCGATCTGCGGCCAGAACCTGCGCGGCACGACCATGACCCGGCCCGCCGGCCTCGACACGAAGGCGCTCGGCGCCGCCGCCTACCCGTACGAGGTGGGCGAGCCGACCACCGGCGCCGCGCCGCGGGGGGTCGCCCTCGTCCTGCACGGCGGGGGCTGGGCGACCAACGGCATCGGGGCGCTGGAGACCGAGCGGCCGACCGCCGATGCCTGGCGCGCTCGCGGGTTCCGCACGGTCAACGCGACCTACCGCGCGTGCGCCGGCTCGCTGATCGATGCGCTCGACGCGTTCGATCGCATCCATCGGGCGTGGCCTGACCTCGCGGTCTGCGTCGACGGCGCCTCGGCCGGCGGTCACCTCGCGCTGTCGGTCGCCGCCAACCGGCCGGTCGCCTGCGCCGTCTCGCGCGGCGGCCCGGCCGATGCCGAGGCGCTCGCCGGCCAGGACGCGGCGCCCGGGCCGGGAGGCTCGAAGACCGACGGCCCGCGATCGCTGCAGAACTTCATGGCGGCCGCGTTCGGCAACGAGAACCTCGACCTCGCCAGCCCGGTCCGCGGCACGACCGGGGCGCGCGTGCTCATGGGCGTCGCCGAGTCGGACTGGCTGGTCCCCTGGGCGCAGGCCGAGGAGCTCCGCGACGCGTGGGGCGCCGAGGTCGTGCGGCTGGCCGCCGGCGACCGGCCGTGGGTCCACGGGAACGTCTCCGCCGACGCGCTCGCCGACTGGGAGCGCCGCGTCGACGCGCTCGCGGCCGGCGTTTGATCAGCCCGCGAGCACGGGCAGCAGCGCCTGGAGCTTGACCTCGGTCTCGGCCAGCTCGGCGGCCGGGTCGCTGTCGCGCACCACGCCGACGCCGGCGTAGCAGCGCGCGACCGCGCCCTCCAGCAGCGCGCAGCGCAGGGCGACGACGAACTCGCCGTCCTCGTCGAGGTCGGTCCACCCGACCGGGCCGGCGTACCAGCCGCGGTCCAGACCCTCCAGCGCCGGGATCAGCGGCGCGGCGACGGCGTGTGGCTCGCCGCCGACGGCGGGCGTCGGGTGCAGCAGGCCGGCGAGCTCGACCGCGCTGACCGGGTCCGCGAGCTGCGCGCGGATCGGCGTGCCGAGGTGCTGGATGTTGGCGATGCGCACGACCTGCGGGTCGTCGGGCGCCGTGACCCACAGCGCGTGCGGGCGCAGCGCGCGCACGATGCGCTGGGTGACGATCTGCTGCTCCTCGCGGTCCTTGGCCGAGCCGAGCAGCCGCTCGCCGAGGTGGTCGTCGACCGCCGGGTCGGCGCTGCGGCGCGTCGAGCCCGCGAGCGCGAGCGTCCCGGCGCGCATGCCGTCGCGGCGGATCAGCAGCTCCGGGCTGGCGGCCAGGAACGTGCTGTCGCCGCGGCCGACGGCGAAGACGTGGCAGGACGGGAACGCCTCGCGCAGCACGCCGAGCACGGCGCCCACCTCGTGCGGGCGCGGCGCGTGGACCTGGACCTCGCGCGCGAGCACGACCTTCTCGAGCTCGCCGGCGCGGATGCGCTCGGTGGCGCGCGCGACCGCCTGCTCGTAGTGCTCGGGCGGCATCGCGCTGACCACGCGGAAGCGGCCGGCCGGATCCGGGTCCAGCAGCGGCAGCGGGACGCCCGCGCGCAGCTCGCCGGCGCGGCGCTCCAGGCGCGCGAGCAGGTCGTCGGCCGTGTCGTCGGGCCGCGCGAGCGCGCAGAGCGTGAGCCGCACCTCGCCGGCGCGGCGGACCAGCGCGGCCTCGGGGACGTGCAGCGACGCGGGCGCGTACCCCGACCAGTGCGGCGCGGCGCCGCCGTCGGGGGCGAAGGCGAAGCCGCCGACGGCCAGCGGCCCGCTGCCGCGCCCGTCGGGCGGGTCGCAGACCGCGTGCGAGGCGAGCGATCGCCAGCGCGCGGCGACGTCGGCGAAGCGGCGGGCGCCCGCGCCCTCGAGCTCGTCCACCGCGCCGAGCGCCGCCAGCGCGGCGCCGTCGCGGTCGGGCTGCTCGAGGCAGAACCACGGCTCGCCGTCGCGGCGCGACGCGACGGCCACGGCGACGGGATCGGTTCCCGGGTGCGCGGCGACCGTGACCGCGGCCAGCGCCTCCCCGTGGCGGCGCGCGCGGCGCACGGCCTCGACGAGGTGCTTGTGCAGTCGCGCCCGGTCGGCGGGCGCGAGGGCGAACCCGCCGGGCGCCGTGGAGACGACGGCCATCGGCCCGGAGTCTACGAACGCGCCTGGCGTGACGGCGCGCAGGCGGCCGCGTAAGCACGCGCGCGGACGCCCGTTGCAGCGACATGGCACGCATCCCGCTGGCGCTCCTCGCCCTGGCCGCCCTGGCCCTCCTGGGCTGGCAGTTCTCCGAGCTGCTGCAGATCGGCACCTGCGCGTCGGGCGGCCCCTACGTCTCCGCGCGCGAGTGCCCCGACGGCACCGCGACCCACATCCTGCTGCTCGCCGCCGGGCTCGTCGGCGCGATGCTCTTCGGCATGGCCGCGTTCGGCTTCGCCGGTGCGTTCGGCCTGCTGTTCACCGTCATGGGCGGCGTCTGGCTCGTCATGGAGGCCACCGGCAGGACCGCCGAGGGCAGCGGCGGCGTCGGCTACTACGTGGGCGGCATGTTCCTGGTGATGGGCCTCGTGCCGCTGTGGTTCGCCATCCGCGACCTGCTCGACGGCGACGACGACCTGCCCGCGGTGCCCGCGAGCTACGGCATCGCCGCCCAGGTGCAGATGTCGGCCAACGCGGCGACGCGGGCGCAGCCGCCCGCGCCGCCGCACCAGCCCAACGGCTAGGTCTCGGAGCGACCGCGCGAGATGGCGATCTCGCCGGTCCGCATCATCTCGATGAGGCCGAACGGGCGGACCATGCCCTCGAACGCCTCGATCTTGTCCGTGGACCCGGTGATCTCGATGATGATCGCCCGCCGCGTGACGTCGACGACGTTGCCGCGGAAGATCTCGCAGATCTGCAGGACCTCGGCGCGCTGCGGGCCGTCGACCGCGATCTTGAAGAGGGCGAGCTCGCGCGCGACGGTGTCGTCGGGCTCGAGGTCGCGGATCTTCAGGACGTTGACGAGCTTGTGCAGCTGCTTGGTGACCTGGTCGATCGGGTGCAGGGCCCCGTCGACGGTCAGCGTGACGCGCGAGATGTGCTCGTCGTCGGTCGGGCCGACGGTGAGCGTGTCGATGTTGAAGCCGCGCCGCGCGAACAGGCCCGCGATGCGGGTCAGGACGCCGGGCTTGTTCTCCACCAGGATGGACAGGACGTGCTTGCGTCCCGACCGCGCCATGCCGCTGGCCTCGAGCTCCTCGAGGCTCAGCAGCTCCTTGGTTCCGGGCTCGCCCATGACGCTCACCTAGCCGACCATGTCGCGGGCGGCGGCGCCGGGCGCGATCATCGGGTACACGTTCTCCTCGCGCGTGACGCGCACGTCCACGAGGACGGGGCCCGGCGTGTCGAGCGCCTGGCGGATGCCGTCGATGAGCTTGTCCTTGGACTCGATCCGGATGCCGGAGCCGCCGTAGGCCTCGGCCAGCTTCACGAAGTCCGGGTACTGGCCCATGTCGACGTGCGAGTAGCGGCGGTCCCAGAACAGCTGCTGCCACTGGCGGACCATGCCGAGGTAGCCGTTGTTGAGGATGAACACCTTGATCGGGATGCCCTCCTGCGCGCAGGTGGCCATCTCCTGCATGTTCATCTGGACCGACCCGTCGCCGGTGATGCAGATGACGGTCTCGTCCTTGCAGCCCACCTGGGCGCCCATCGCGGCCGGCAGGCCGAAGCCCATCGTGCCCAGGCCGCCCGACGTCAGCCACTTGCGCGGCTTGTCGAAGTGGAAGTACTGGGCCGCCCACATCTGGTGCTGGCCGACGTCGGTGCTGACGATCGCGTCGCCGCCGGTGACCTCGTACAGCGCCTCGACGACGCGCTGGGGCTTGATCTCGCCGTCCTCGGAGTCGTCGTAGCGCAGCGGGTGGCGCTCCTGCCACTCGTGGATGCGCTGCCACCACTCCTCCAGGCGCGCCGGGTCGGCGCCCACGGCGCGGTACTCGTTGACGAGCTTGGTCAGGACGTTCTTCGCGTCGCCCACGATCGGGATGTGCGCGGGGACGTTCTTGGAGATCTCGGCCGGGTCGATGTCGATGTGGATGAACTTCGCCCGCGGCGCGAACTCGCTGAGCTTGCCGGTGATCCGGTCGTCGAACCGGGCGCCGATCGCGCAGATGAGGTCGGCCTCGTCCATCGCGTAGTTCGCCGCCCGCGTGCCGTGCATGCCGAGCATGCCCAGCCACTGCTCGTGCGGCGCCGGGAACCCGCCCAGGCCGTTGAGCGTGCAGGTGACGGGGAACCGGTCGCTGGTGGCGAACTCCGTCAGCTCCTCCGCGGCGCCGGCGCTGATGACGCCGCCGCCCGCGTAGATGACCGGCCGCCGCGCGGCGGCCAGCGCCTTGGCGGCCTGGCGGATCTGCTTGACGTTGCCCTCGGTGGTCGGCTGGTAGCCGGGGAGGCGCACGTCGGTGACCGGCTCGTACGGGATGTCCGCCCGCGAGAGGTCCATCGGGATGTCGACGACGACCGGGCCGGGACGGCCGGTGCGCGCGACGTGGAAGGCCTCGTGGATCACGCGCGGGATCTCCAGCGGGTGCTGGATCATCCACGAGTGCTTCACCGCCGGCATCGTGATGCCGAGGATGTCGGCCTCCTGGAAGCCGTCGGTGCCGAGCAGCTCGGTGCGGACCTGGCCGGTGAGGAACACCACCGGGACCGAGTCCATCATCGCGTCCATGATCGGCGTCACGAGGTTCGTGGCGCCCGGGCCGCTGGTGCCCAGCGCGACGCCCACCTTGCCGGTGGCCTTGGCGTAGCCCGCCGCGGCGTGGCCGCCGCCGGCCTCGTGGCGCACGAGGACGTGGTGGATCCCCGCGTCGACGAAGGCGTCGTAGGTCGGGAGGTTGGCGCCGCCGGGGTACCCGAATACGACGTCGACGCCCTCCGCCTTCAGGCACTCCATCACCGCGTCAACGGCTCTCATGTGCTGACCAACCTCCTTCCTGGAACGCAGAGAGCCGCCCGGACGGCGGCTCGGGACCGGGAAGTGTACCTAGGCGTGTGCGGGCGGCGGAAGGATCTCGGCCTCGTCGGGCCAGTCCAGCTCGCTGCCGCAGCGCGTGCAGATGGCGTCGTGCAGCATGCAGACGCGGCCGCACTCGGGGCAGCTGCGGCGGGGCTCGTCGGTGTCGAAGCGGTAGAGGACCGCGGCGGCCAGCCCGATGACGGGGAACAGCCCCGAGATCAGGAACCACAGCCAGAAGGAGCTGCCCTTGAGCTTGCCGACCACGCCGCCGGCGAGCGCGAAGCTCAGCGCGATGACGACGTAGACCACGGGATCAGAGCTGGTTGAACGCCCAGATCGCGGCGATGACGCAGACCACGACCACGACGATCGTGGCGATCCCCGCCAGCAGCCCGATGACGAACTTCAGCAGGATCCACGCGACGATCGCCAGGATCAGGATGGCCAGGGCGCGCCTGGCGAGCGAGGGACGGGGCGAGTCCTCCATGTCTCAAGAGTACCGGCGACCGCGGGGCACCCCGCGGGCCCCGCGGCCATCCGGTGTTCTCTGTCCCTCGAGCCGGAGGAGGTTGGAGCGAGGGGTCGAGCCTGTCAGTCGTAGGAGCGCTTCAGGTGCGCGT
>JACRMD010000157.1 GCA_016215085.1 Solirubrobacterales bacterium
GCCGCCCAAGCCCCTGTGGGCGCTGTCGATCGACCGCGACCCCGGTACGGGCCGCGACTGCGTGGCACCGGGCCCGGGCGCGGTGGGCGACGGGCGCTACCCGGTGGCCCTGCCGGTCCGGCTCGTGCTGCGCAAGCGGGACCTGGCCACGCCCGGCGTCGCCGACGCCGCGGGGCGCCTCGTCACGACGCCGCCCGACCGGCTGGCGGCGGCCGGCCTCGCGCCGCCGACCCGCGCCGCGCGGGCGAAGGCCCTGCAGCGGCTCGAGCGCTAGTTGACGGAGGGGTCGACCGGCATGCGCGCGACGAGCCGGAAGCGGCCGCCCTTGCGGTCGAGCACCGTGGACCACAGGTGCTCGGGCGCGTCGGTGAAGACGTCCTCGGGCCGCGCCGCCTCGACGATCCAGTCCTCGCGCTCGAGCTCGGCCTCGAGCTGCCCGGGACCCCAGCCCGCGTAGCCGGCGAAGACGCGGCGCCGCGAGGAGACGCCGGGCAGCCGCTCGAGCGCCGTGCGGTCGCTGACCAGGCCGACGGTCCCGGCGATGACGAACGCCGCCTCGCCGGGCTCGTCGAAGTCGGCCAGCACCACGATCGCCTGCGGCTGCACCGGCCCGCCCACGTGCACGAGGTCACCTGGCTCGACGAGGTCGGCGAGCTCGGGCGCCGCGTCGGCGACCTCCGTGTCGCTCGGCCGGTTGAGCACGACGCCGAGCGCGCCCTCGTCGTCGTGGTTGGCGATCGCCACGACGGTCCGGGCGAAGTTCGGGTCCGGCAGCGTGGGGGCGGCGATGAGCAGCTGTCCCTGGAGCGAGCTCGGCGGCGGCATGCCCCACGGATGGTGGCAGCCGCGGCTACCGGAGGCGGACGGTCTGCGTCGTCGCGGCCCGCGGCGCGAGCAGCGGCGCGCCGGCGAAGGCGACGGCGACGCGCACCGACGAGGCGCGCTTCGGCGGCCGGAACGTCGCGACCGAGGAGAAGGCGCAGTCGGCGCCGACGGGCACCGAGCGGTCGACGATCGTGCGCCTGCCGTGGCGCACCGTGACCGTCACGCGGCCGCCGCACGCGCTCGCGGTGAGGCCGGCCGGGAGCTCGACCCTGCCGGTCGTCGTCAGCCGGCGGCCGGTCCTGCCGTAGCGCTTGCGCACGGTCGCGGCCGAGACGGCGGGCGGGATGAGCCGGCCGACGGTGACCCTGGCGGTCGCGGTCGACAGCACGGCGCCGTCGCGCAGCAGCGAGAGCGCGGTGATCGTGTGGTCGCCGATGTCGGCCTGGGTCGGCGTCCACGCGCAGCGGGCGGGGCGCAGCGTCAGCACGCACTTCGGCGCGCCGTCGACCTGGATGGCGATGAAGTCCAGCAGGCCGCCCGAGTCGGCCTCGATCGTCGTCGGAACCCCGGCGCCGAGGTCGGCGCCGTCGACCGGCGCGGAGAGCGTGACGGCCTCCTGGGCCGACGCGGTCGCGGGGACCGCGAGCAGCGCCGCGGCGAGGAGCAGGGCGAGACGGGGCATCCACACCAAGGATCGACCCTCACGGCGCCGTCCTTGAGCGGGGCCAGGCCCCTAACGCCAGCTCAACAGTGTCAAGGGGCCAGGCCCCCAACCTCAACGCAACAATCACCTTCGCGTGGGAGCGGGGGTTCGGGCGTCGTGGGGCCAGGCCCCCAACATGAGCGCAACAATCAGCGCGCGAGGCGGCGCGTGACCTCCACGACCTGCTGGAAGGTCGGGCGGTTCTGGAACGGCATGGGCGGCAGGCCGACCGCGGCGGCGACCGTGCTGCGGTTGCGGTCGAAGCACTCGGCGTCGGCGTCCTGCTCGCAGGCGCCGCGGCCGTAGAGCTGGGTCCTGGGCACCGAGAGCGCCTGGACGAGCGAGCCCTCGAGCGCGGCGCGGCACTTCGCCTTCGACCCGCCGCCGCAGAAGCGCCTGGACCAGCCCGGCGGCCGCTTGCGGTTGAACGTGGCGCGCAGGTCCTTCTGGACGTAGCCCCACCAGCCCTGCGAGAACGCGGGGGCGTTGGGGTCGGCGCCCTCGACCTCGTCGCCGACCGGCAGCAGCGCCTGGACCGCCTTGAACGCCTCCGGGCCCATCCGGGACTCGAACATCGCCCGCACCAGCCGCGGCCACCACGCGTCCATGAGCGTCACCGCGGCGTCGTCCTCGTAGGTGCCGTCACCGTCGAGGTCGCGGCGGTGCGCGCCGCGCGCGGCCCACTCGCGCAGCGTCTGCAGCGCGGCGCGGGCGCGCTCGTCCTTCGGCGTGCCGATCGCCTTCGCCAGCCGCGGCACCAGCAGCACGCCGCGGATGTCCTGCGTGGCGGGCAGCGCCATCGACTGGACGAGCTCCTCGGTGGTGATCCGGCGATCGCCGGCGGTGCGGGCCTTCACGTAGCGCTCGAGCAGCTGCGAGCGGTACAGCGGGCCGTAGCCGAACTGGTCGTCGGCGGCGGCCCAGCGCGGCGCCTGCTTGTTGTTCCAGGAGATCTCGTAGGGCGCGTTGACCGCCTGCGGGTGCTCGGCGAAGCCCAGTCGCCTGGAGGTGAACGTCGCCGGGTCGAAGCCCTGCCAGTCGTAGGCGCCGGTGCCGAGCACGGGGAGGTCGGGCGAGGTCCGCTTCGCGCGCCGCGGGTACCAGCCCGACTGGTAGTAGGCGGTGTCCTCGCCGTCGAGGTAGGCCCAGTTGAACGTGAAGTTGATGGCGTCGGCCGCGCGCTTGAAGCTCTCGGCGTCCTTGACGAAGCCCGGGTCGTTCAGGCGCGAGAAGCCCAGCGCGCTGTCGGCCTCGTGGAAGTACGTCGTCCGCGCGCGGGCGAAGGCCACCTTCTTGCCGCCGACCGTCCCGCGGGCGTAGACGATGCCGTGCACGGTCCGGTAGGCGGTCAGCGTCTCCGAGCCGGCGGGCGTGTCGTCGGCGACCGTCGGCCTCCAGCTGTTGGTGCGCTCGAGCTTCTCCATCGCCCGGCACTCGCCCTTGTACAGGTAGTGCACGTCGTCGTCGCAGAGGACCTCCGCGAAGGTGTCGACGTTGTCCGAGCCCGCCGACGTGGCGCTCCACGCGTAGTCGCGGCCGTGGCCGAGCTGGACGTACAGGTTGACGCCCGGGAACGCGGCGCCGGCGGCGTCGATCCCGGGGCCGTGGAGCTCCTGCTCCATGAGGATCTGCGGGACGTAGTAGCCGACCTGGGGGCCGAGCACCCCGATCGGGTGGCCGCTCGCGCTCTCCTTGCCGGAGACCACGAGCCAGTTGGACGCGTGGGGGCGGCCGTCGATCGCGCGGCGCAGCTGGGCGCCGAGGTCGGCGAAGCGGCCGGCGGAGCGGGCGCTCGCGGCGCTCGCCTGGGCCTCGGGCGGCGGCGCGGTCGGCGTGAACGTCACCGAGCCGGGATCGGGCAGGGCCAGGCCCCGCGGGCTCAGCGCGTCCTCGCGCTGGTAGGGGAAGCGCTGCCTGACGGTCGTCGGCGCCTCCGGGTCGTCCTTCATGCGGAAGCTGCGCCACGCCTTGCGCCCCGCCTTGCGCCCGAGCTGGCGCTCGAGCGCCCGCAGCACGAGCGCGCTGCGCACCTCGGCGCCGCCGCCCTTGCCGAAGATCCCGCCGATGAGCGAGGCGGTCGCGATGACGTCGGTGACCTTCCACGGGTCCGGCGCGCTCCGCCCGAGCGCGGCGTACTCCGCGGGCATCTTGCGCGGGTCGGTCTTCGCCTCGTCGATGTAGGCGTTGATCCCCGCGACGTAGGCGGTGACGTCGTCGATGACCCCCTTGCCGTCGGCGCCGTAGAGCGCCTCGGCCTGGTCGACCTGGCGCTGGAGGTCGGCCTCGGTGTAGGGCGCGAGCTCCCACTGCTCGCGGTCCATCCTGCGGTTGCCGGCCGAGCCGCCCGCGAAGGACGACAGCTGGGCCCGGCCCGTGTGGCGCAGGACGTCCATGAGGAACAGGCGGTCCTGGGCGCCCGCGTAGCCCGCGCCGAACATCACGTCCGCGCGGGTCTCGCCGTAGACGTGCGGGACGCCGTAGCCCTTGTCGCGCAGGATCGTCACGCCCGGGCGGGGGACGGTGGTGGAGGCGACGTCGCCCTCGGCGATGCCGAAGGTGGCGTCCTTGAACGAGGCCTCGAGGCCGGCGCGGTCGAGCGCCGGCGCCTTCTGGATCAGGCCGTCGTAGAGCGGCTGCTGGTCGCGGTAGTGCTCGGGGAACGCGCCCGTGGCGAGGTTGGCGCCGAGGTCGAGCGCGGTGACCAGGCCGTTGGTGCCCGGCGGCAGGACGTTGCGGAACCCGCCCGCGTCGTCGGTGCCGTAGGGCGTGGGCGCCGCCTCGGCGGCGGTGGTCAGGACGAGTACCGCGGCCAGGGCGGCCAGCGTCGCGCTCCATCGGGCCATGGCGGCTCCAACGCGGCCGCGGCGCGTTCCTTGCGGGTCGTCCGTGCGCGGACCGCGGACGCAACCCTGGGAGCTCGCTGTGTTGCGGGACCGATGCGACTTCCGAAGACGACCATGACCGCTGTCCTCGTGCTGGTGCTCGCGCTCGCCCTGCCGGCGGGCGCCTCGGCCCGGACGAAGGTCGCGGTCGGCATCGGCGACCAGCAGGCCGGGATGTTCACCCACCCCGACTTCAAGCGCCTGAAGATCCGCAAGGCGCGCTTCTTCATCCGCTGGGACGCCATGAAGTACCCCGGCGTCCGCCACGGCGCCGAGGAGTGGGTCCGCGCCGCGCGCCGGGCGCACGTCCGCCCGTTCCTGCACATCTCCACCGACAACCTCGCCCACAAGAAGGCCAAGCTGCTGTCGACCAAGCGCTACCGGCGCGACGTCGGCCGCCTCGTGCGCCACTTCCGCAAGATGGGCGTGCGCGACTGGGGCGTCTGGAACGAGGCCAACCACAAGTCGCAGCCGACGTGGCGCAGCCCCAAGCGGGCGGCGCAGTACTACCGGATCATGCGCTCGGTCTGCCGCGGCTGCACGATCGTCGCGCTGGACGTGCTCGACCAGCGGGGCGTGGAGCGCTACGTCCGCCGCTGGTTCTCGGCGCTGCCGCGCAGCTACCGCCGCTCGAAGCTGCGGATCGGCATCCACAACTACTCCGACACGAACCGCAAGCGCTCGCGCGGGACCCGGTCGATCATCCGCACCGTGCGCAGCCGCGCGCACCGGGCCCGGTTCTGGCTGACCGAGACCGGCGGCGTCGTGAACTTCGGCCGGTCGTTCCCGTGCAACGAGCGCCGGGCGGCGTCGCGGCTGTCGTACATGTTCCGCCTCGCCAAGCGCTTCGACCGCTACGTGGAGCGGCTGTACGCCTACAACTGGACCGGGGCCGACTGCAACGGCTTCGATGCCGGCCTGACACGGTCCAACGGATCGCTGCGACCTGGGTACTTCACCTTCAGAAGCCGCATCCGCACGTTCATCCGCTGACATCAGCGGGCAGAACACCGGATAGCGGTACATTGGCTTGGCCGGTCGTCGCGCGACACGTGTTTGTCTTCGCTCAGACCGGGAAACCCCGAGACTCGGTGTCTCCCACGACAACGCAACAGCGACCACTCATCTCGATCCTCGACGCGGATCCCGAGCTCGGGGCGGGCCTCACCGGCGACGCCCGTGAGCTCGCCCGGCGCCACGCCGTGGCGCACGTGCACGCGTTGCCGACCGGGGCCCTGGACTTCCCGTCTCCGCACGGGGACAACGGCGGCCCCGCGGTCGGCCTCCTCGTGCTCGACGGGCTGATCACCCGCGACGTCGAGCTCGCCAAGCGCTCCACGACCGAGCTGCTCGGCCAGGGCGACGTCATCCGGCCGTGGGACGACGAGCAGTCGCTCGAGCCCCTGCCCGGGAGCGTCTCCTGGTCGGTGCTCGAGCCGGCGCGCGTCGCGGTCCTCGACCGGCGCTTCGCCGCCGTCGCGGGCCGCTGGCCCTCGATGCTCGACACGCTCGTCGGCCGGACCGTGCGCCGCTCGCGCCAGCTCTCCGTCCAGCGCGCCATCGCGCAGGTGCCGCGGGTCGACGCCCGCGTGCTCGTCCTGCTGTGGCTCCTCGCCGATCGGTGGGGCCGCGTGTCGCCGCAGGGCGTGCGCGTGCCGCTCGCGCTGACGCACGAGACGATCGGCAAGCTCGTGGGCGCCCGCCGCCCGTCGGTCACCACCGCGCTCGGCGTGCTGGCGCGCCGCGGCCTGGTGGAGCGCACCGACAACGGCTGGCTGCTGCACGGCGACCCGCAGGACGCGCTGCCCGAGCTCCTCTAGCCGAGGAGCGCGTCGAGCAGCGTCGACGCCTTGCGCGGGTCGACCCCGTGCTCGGCGATGAAGCGCCGGCGGTCGTCGCCGTCGGCGAGCGCGAGGACGAGCTCCTCGCGGCTGGAGCCCAGCCGGCAGGCGGTGGCGTCCAGCGCCTCCAGCGCCCGGTCCTGCAGGAAGCCCTCGAGGCCGCCGGTATCGGGGAGCTCGCGGTCGTCGCACGGGTCGGCGATCGTCACCGGGTCGGGCGCCACTGTCGCGTGCAGCGCGAGGTAGGCCGCCGGCAGCGCCACCGCGGTTGCGGCGGCCACGGCGAGCGCGGTCGTGCGCCTGCGCGGGAGGACCGCGACGGCGCCGAGGAGGGCGAGCAGGCCGGTGACGATGAACGCGGTGCGGAACGCCTCGCCGACCGCGACGACCAGCGTGTCGTCGGTGCGCGCGGCGAGGTCGTCGTAGGCGGCGCGGTCGTTGCCGTCGACGCTCGCGCGGCCGCGGTCCAGCGCGGCGGACAGGCCGGCCCGCGGCTGCTCGTCCTCGACCCCGGCCAGCAGGTCGGGCGCCAGGCGCAGCTTCTCGGTCGGCGGCAACTTGGCGTCGAGCACGACGGCGACGCCGCGCTCGCGGGCGCGCTGGGTGGCCTGCTCGAGGTCGCTCGAGACCACCGGGGCCAGGAGCGCGAGCGCCAGCGCGATGCCGACGTGGCGCAGCACGAGCAGGTGGCTGGCCTCGCGGGGATCGCGCTCGGGCAGCAGGTCGCCGCCCAGCGCGGGCAGCGCGAGGCCCATGCCCAGGCCGGCAGCGGCCTGGGGGACGACCGTCCACAGCAGGCGGGCGTCGGGCAGGAACGCCATCGCCAGCACGCCCGCGCCGACCAGCGCGCATCCGGCGGCCGCCCGCGCGCGGGGGCTGCCGCCGATCCGGCTGCCGGCGAGCGCGGCGGCGGGGATGACCGTGACGGTGACCGCGGCGCGCAGCGGGCTCACGTCCCAGCCGGCGACGAGCAGCAGGACCAGGAGGAAGAGGACGGCGGTGAGCGCGGCGGACACGAGCGCCAGCGCGATCGCGGGCCCGGCGGTGAACCGGGTGCCCTCCGCCTCCCGCTCGCCGAGTGTCGAGTTGCTGCCCTCCTCGGGCATCAAGTCGACACTCGCGGCGGC
>JACRMD010000132.1 GCA_016215085.1 Solirubrobacterales bacterium
GCATCCACTGCCACAACGACCTCGAGTGCGGCGTCGCCAACACGCTGACCGCCGTGCAGGAGGGCGCGACGCAGGTGCAGGGCACGATGAACGGGGTGGGGGAGCGCACCGGCAACGCGAACCTCGTCTCGATCCTCGCCAACCTGCAGCTGCGCCTCGGCCACGAGCTGGTCACCGCCGAGCAGATGGGCAAGCTCACCGAGACCGCGCACTTCGTCGACGAGCTGCTCAACGTCAACCCGGACCCGCGCCAGCCATGGGTCGGGCGCAACGCCTTCGCCCACAAGGGCGGCCTGCACGTCGCGGGCGTGCGCGCCGACGCGTCGACCTTCGAGCACTCCGACCCGGCGGTCGTCGGCAACGAGCGCGAGCTGGTCGTCTCCGAGCTTGCCGGCAGGCACACGGTGCTCGAGAAGGCCTCGGCCGCCGGCCTGGCGATGGACGACGCGGCCGCCGCGCGCGTGATCGAGCGCGTCAACGAGCTCGAGCACGCGGGGTTCCAGTTCGAGGCGGCCGGCGCGTCGTTCGAGCTGCTGCTGCGGCAGGAGACCGGCGACTTCGAGCCGCTGTTCCGGCTGGAGTCCTGGCGGGTGATCGTCGAGCAGCGCGCCGACGGCAAGGTCGAGACCGAGGCCACCATCAAGATCTACGTCGACGGCGAGCGCTACGTGCGCACCGCCGAGGGCAACGGCCCGGTGAACGCGCTCGACGCGGCGCTGCGGCTGGCGATCGCCGACACGCACCCGCACCTGCGCGACGTCGACCTCGTCAACTACAAGGTGCGCATCCTCGACGAGGCCCACGGCACCGACGCGGTGACGCGCGTGTTCATCGACGCCTCCGACGGCGCCGAGGTCTGGGGCACCACCGGCGTGCACGAGAACGTCATCGCCGCGTCGTGGCAGGCGCTGGTGGACATGCTCACGTACGCCGAGCAGGCCCGGCCGGCGCCGGTGCCCGCGGCCGAGTGATCCCGCTCGCCCAGCCCGTCATCGGGCCCGAGGAGGAGGCCGCGGTCCTGGAGGTCCTGCGCTCGGGCCAGCTCTCCCTCGGCCCGCGCGTGCCGGAGTTCGAGCGGCGGTTCGCGCAGCGCGTCGGGGCGGCGCACGCGGCCGCGGTGTCGTCGGGCACGACCGGCCTGCACCTCGCGCTGCGCGCCGTCGGCGTCTCCGACGGCGACGAGGTCGTCACGTCGCCGTTCTCCTTCGTGGCCAGCGCCAACGTCGCCGCCTACGAGCGCGCCAAGCCGGTCTTCGCCGACATCGACCCGCGCACGCTGAACCTCGACCCCGAGGCCGCGGCGGCGGCGGTCACCGACCGCACGAGCGCGAGCCTGCCGGTCCACATCTTCGGCTTCCCGGCCGACCTGCCCGCCTTCGAGCGCCTCGGCCTGCCGATCGTCGAGGACGCCTGCGAGGCGCTCGGCGCGGTGCACGCCGACGGCACGCCGGTCGGCGGCCGCGGCCACCCCGCGGTCTTCGGCTTCTACGCCAACAAGCAGCTCACGACGGGCGAGGGCGGGCTCGTGGCGATGGGCGACGCGGCGATGAAGGAGCGCATCGACTCGGAGCGCAACCAGGGCCGCGCGCCCGACATGGGGTGGCTGGACCACGACCGCCTGGGGTTCAACTACCGCCTCAGCGACATCGCGTGCGCGGTGGGGCTCGCGCAGCTCGACCGGCTCGACGGGATGCTCGCCGACCGCGCGCGGGTGGCCGGCTGGTACCGCGAGGCGCTCGCGGACCTCGAGCGCGAGCGCGGCCTGCAGCTGCCGTGCCCCGACGACGGCGACCTCCGCGGCTGGTTCGTCTTCGTCGTGCAGGTGCCCCACGACGGCCCGGCCCGCGACGAGGTAGTGGTGGCCCTGCGCGAGCGCGGTGTGCAGAGCAAGCCCTACCTGCCCGCGATCCACCTGATGTCCTACTACCGCGAGACCTGGGGCTACCGCGAGGGGATGTTCCCGGTCTGCGAGGACGTGGCGGCCCGCTCGCTGGCGCTGCCGTTCTTCCCCTCGATGACCCAAGATCAGGTGCAATGCGTCACAGACGCGCTTGGGCAGGTGCTCGAGGTGGCATCATCTGCCCATGGCGGGGCGCCGTCTCGAACGTGAGCGCCGGGCCCGGGCGCGTGCCCAGGGCGTCGGCGCGGTGGGCTTCCTCGTGGCGGCGGCGCTGCCGGTCCTGCTCTGGCACGACGTCGTGGCCGCGATCGCCTCGGAGTTCGAGCTCACGCCCCGCTACCTCGTCACGGGCTGGTCGCCGTGGGTGCTCATGGGCCTCGGCCTCGTCTGCCTCGCGGTGGCCGGCGTGATCGAGTGGCGCAACCGCGAGCGGCGCTTCTACGCCCCGGGCGGCGGCGCCTGGTTCGGCTGGGGCGTCTCGCTCTACGTCCTCGGCTTCGGGCTCGCCACGCAGGTGGCCCAGATCGCCGAGGGGCTCAGCGCCGCGTAGGCCCGGCGACCGCGCGCGCAACCGCCGCCATATCCTGCGGCCCCCATGTCCCGCTTCGCCGAACCGCAGGACCCCGCCTTCCGCGAGATGAACACGTCGCTGGGCTTCGACCGGCGGCTGTGGCCCCAGGACGTCGCGCAGTCGCGCGCGCACGCCCGGATGCTCGCGGCCCGCGGGATCATCAGCGACGAGGACCGCGACGCGCTCCTGCAGGGCCTCGACGCGGTGGAGGCCGAGCTGCGCGACGGCACCTTCCCGTTCGGGGCCGAGGACGAGGACATCCACATGGCCGTCGAGCGGCGGCTGACCGAGGTCGTCGGGCGGGTGGGCGGCAAGCTGCACACGGCGCGCTCGCGCAACGACCAGGTGGCCACCGACGTCGCGCTGTTCACGCGCGGCGCCGCGCAGGACGCGATCGCGGCGATCGAGGACGTCATGCGCGCGCTGGTCGACGCCGCCGAGGCGCACCTGGACTGGCCGCTGCCCGGCTACACGCACCTGCAGCGCGCGCAGCCGGTCTACCTCTCGCACCACCTGCTGGCCTACGTGTGGATGCTCGACCGCGACCGCGCCCGGTTCCGGTTCACGGTCGAGCAGACCGCGCGGCTGCCGCTGGGCGCGGGCGCGCTGGCCGGCGTGAACTTCGACACCGACCGCCGGATGGTGGCCGAGGAGCTCGGCTTCGCCGGCGGCCCGGCGCCCAACTCGATCGACGCGGTCGCCAACCGCGACTTCGTCCTGGACTACCTGTCGGCCGCCGCGACGTGCGCGACGCACCTCTCGCGCCTGGGCGCCGAGATCGTCCTGTGGTCCTCGGAGGAGTTCGGGTTCGTGACGCTCTCCGACGCGTGGTCGTCGGGCTCGTCGATCATGCCCCAGAAGAAGAACCCCGACGCCGCCGAGCTGCTGCGCGCGAAGGCGCCGCGGATCGTCGGCCACCTGCAGGCGCTGCACGGGGTCGTCCACGCGCTGCCCTTGACCTACAACAAGGACCTGCAGGAGGACAAGGAGCACCTGTTCGACACCGTCGACACGCTGCGCCTGTGCCTCGCCGCGGCGGCCGGGATGGTGCGCGGAGCGCGCTTCCGGCGCGAGCGGATGGCCGAGGCGGCGAGCGACGAGCTGATCGCCGCGACCGACCTCGCCGACCTGCTGGTCAAGCGCGGCGTGCCGTTCCGCGAGTGCCACGGCATCATCGCCGGCCTCGTGCGCACGGCCGTCGAGGAGGGGCGGACGCTGTCGGAGGTCGCGGTGCCCGAGCTGGGGGAGGAGGCCGGCGCGGTGCTGGCGTCGAGCTCCTGGCTGGAGTCCAAGGTCTCCGAGGGCGGGACCTCGCTGGCCCGCGTGCGCGAGCAGCTCGAGCTCGCCCGCGCCCTGGTGGCGTGACCGCGCGCGCCGGCACGGCCATCGACCGCGCGTTCTTCGACCGCCCGGTCCTCGACGTCGCCCGCGACCTCGTCGGCTGCGTCGTGGCCCACGAGGGAACGGCGGGCGTCATCGTCGAGACCGAGGCCTACCACCACACCGAGCCGGCCTGCCACGCCTACGTCGGGCTCACCGCCCGCACGTCGGTGCTCTACGGCGACCCGGGCACGGCCTACGTCTACCGCTCCTACGGCATCCACGCCCTGCTCAACGCGGTCTGCGAGCCGCGCGAGGTCGGCGCCGCGGTGCTCATCCGCGCGCTCGAGCCGCTCGACGGCATCGACCTGATGCGCGAGCGCCGCGGCCTGGACCGGCTGACCGACCTGTGCAGCGGCCCGGGCAAGCTGACGCAGGCGCTGGGCATCGAGCTGGCCGAGAACGCCACGTCGTTGCTCGACGGCCCGGTGCGGGTCCTGCCGCGCGAGGGCCCGCCGCCGCGGCTGGTCGCCGGCCCGCGGATCGGGATCACGAAGGCCGCCGAGCTGCCGTGGCGCTTCTGCGCGGCGGGCAGCCGCCACGTGTCCAAGCCGTGGCCGTCGGCCTTCCGGGACTCGCTGGGCCAGGAGAGCTAGGGCGTCCCGCCGGTCGCGGCCTCGCCGCCGGTGCCGCCCGTCGTGCCGCCGCTCGGCGGCGGGGTCGCTGGCGTCGGCGTGGGCTGCGGGGTCGGCTGCGGCGTCGGATCCGGCGCCGGCTGCGCGGGCTGGGTCTGCTGCGGCTCGGGCGCGGGCTGCTGGGTCTGCGGGGTCGTCGTCCCGGGCGCGGGCGCCGAGCCCTCCTGGGGGACGGCGGGGACGGACGCCGGCGGCGGCGCCGCGGGCGTCGGCGTCGGGTCGGTCGTCGTGTTGGAGTCCTTGGGCGGTAGGCCCTTCTTGGCCCGCTCCTTGTTGGCCCGGGCGTCGTAGACCTTGTTGGCGGCGATGACGAAGTCGTGCCAGATCAGCGCCGGGAACGAGCCGCCGGTGACCTCCTCGCCGCGGAACTCGGTCTTCATCGGCTTGAGCGTGTCGGGGTAGCCGACCCAGACGGCGATCGTCCAGCGGTCGGTGAAGCCGACGAACCACGCGTCGCCCGCGTTCTCGGTCGTGCCGGTCTTGCCCGCCGCGAAGCCGCCGTACTGGGCGCGGCGCGCGCTGCCGTACTTGACCGGGCCGGTGAGCAGCTGGCGCGAGAGCTCGGCGACCTTGCGGCTGAGGACGCGCTTGCGGCGCGGCTCGTTGCGGGTCTCCTCGTCGTCGCCGTGCTCGATGCGGTCGATGCCGACGGGCCCGTCCTCGGCGGTGCCGAACGTGCCGCTGACGCGCAGGCCGCCCGTGGCGAACGTCTCGTAGGCGTGGGCCATGTCCAGCGGCGTGACGCCCTGGTTGAGGCCGCCGAGCGTCATCGCGTAGTTCGTGGAGATGGGCGTGCGGATGCCCATGCGGTTGGCGAGCCGCGCGACCTTCTTGGTGCCGATCTGGATGCCGATCGCAGCGAAGACCGAGTTGTCGGAGAAGGTCAGCGCGTTGGCCATGGTCGACTGGCCGGCGTAGCTGTCCTCGAAGTTGTTGACCACGAACTTCTCGCGGCCCTTCGTGTTCGGCACCGTGAACTCGCGCTTGCGCGACGGCCACACCGAGCCCGGGCCGATGCCCTGGCGCAGCGCCTCGGCCATGATGAACGGCTTGATCGACGAGCCCGGCTGGCGCTGGCCCTGCGTGGCCAGGTTGAAGGGCTTGTCCTCGTAGTCGCGCCCGCCGACCATCGCACGGACCTCGCCGGTCTTGTTGTCGAGGGCGACGAGGGCGGCCGTCGGGCCCTGCGGCCACGACAGGTAGGTGTTGACCGCCTGCTGCGCGGCCTGCTGCAGCTGCCAGTCCAGCGTCGTGTAGACGCGCAGGTTGCCCTCGAACGCGCGGCGCGGTCCGACCTGGTCGACGAGGCTCTGGCGCACCCACGACACGAAGTACTCGGTGCCGGGCTTGGTCTGCAGCCGCGGCGGGCGCAGCTTGCTGTACAGCGGCTGGGCCACGGCGTCGTTGAACTGCGCCTGGGTGATGCGGCCCTGGTCGAGCATCTTGCGCAGCACCATGTCGCGGCGCCGGCGCGCGGCCTCGGGGTGGGCGACGGGGTCGAAGCCGGTGGGGGAGGCGATGATCGCCGCCAGCAGCGCCGCCTCGTGGGGCTCGAGCTCCTTGGCGCACATCCGGCCGGGGACGCCGCAGCCCTCGTGGTTGACGTCGGCGCCGAAGTACGTGCGCGCGGCCGCCTCGATGCCGTAGGCGCCGTTGCCGAAGTAGACCGAGTTGAGGTACTCGGTGAGGATGCGCTCCTTGGACCACTTGCGCGTCAGGTGGTAGGCCAGCGCGGACTCGCGCAGCTTCTGGAAGACCGTGCGCTGGTCCTGGGCCTTCAGCGCGTTCTTGACGAACTGCTGGGTGATGGTCGAGCCGCCCTGCACGGCCTTGCGCTGCACGACGTCCTGGAAGAACGCGCGCGCGATGCCCCGCAGGTCGACGCCGGAGTTCTGGTAGAAGCGCTCGTCCTCGACCGCGATCACGGCGTACTTGGCGTACGTCCCGATCTGGTCGCTGTTGACGATCACGCGGCCCTGGTTGGACGTCAGGGTCGCCAGGCGGGTGCCGTGGACGTCGAGCAGGACCGAGTTCTTGCGCTTGGCGACCTGCGGGAGCGTCTCCAGCGAGGGCAGGTCGGAGGCGACGGCCATCATCATCCCGAAGACGGTCGAGACGATCGCGAGCAGGCTGAGCGGGATGAGGATCGCCAGCAGCCGCAGCTTCTTCACGCGCGGCCTGACCCGCGGCGGAGGCGGGTCTTCAGGCGGCGGGACGAGCTGCAGGCCGGTCGGGTCGCTCATTGCGAGTGGCTCGGGCGGGCGGGCCGCGTCCGGGCGTGCACGGAAGGGACGCGGGGCAGGCGGCACGAGCCCCGCGATCGGGCTCGGACTCTAGCATTGCGCCCCCGATGCCCCGCGCCGCCGACGCCGCCGCCCACCTGCTCCGCAACGCCCACGAGTCGCTGCCCAAGGGCGAGCTCCAGCGCAAGCTCGAGGCGGCCGAGCGCGACGGGCGCCAGCTGCGCGTCAAGCTCGGCCTGGACCCGACGGCGCCCGACATCCACCTCGGGCACACGGTCGTCCTGCAGAAGCTGCGCGAGTTCCAGGAGCTCGGCCACCGCGTCGTGCTGATCGTCGGCGACTACACCGCGCGCGTGGGCGACCCGTCGGGCCGCTCGTCGACGCGGCCGGTGCTCACCGGCGAGGAGATCGACGCCAACGCGCGGACCTACCAGGAGCAGGCGTTCACCGTCCTGCGCGACGACCCCGAGCTGCTGGAGGTGCGGCGCAACGGCGAGTGGCTGGACATGCGCGCCGAGGAGCTCTTCCGGCTCGCGCGCGTGGCCACCGTCGCGCAGATCCTCGAGCGCGACGACTTCGCCAAGCGCTACCGCGAGGGCCGGCCGATCTCGGTGCTCGAGACGATGTACCCGCTGCTGCAGGGCTACGACAGCGTGGCCATCGAGTCCGACGTCGAGCTCGGCGGCACCGACCAGACCTTCAACCTGCTGCTGGGCCGCGACGTCCAGCGCGCCTACGGGCAGCCCGAGCAGGCGATCCTCACGATGCCGATCCTGCCGGGCATCGACGGCGTGGAGAAGATGTCCAAGTCCTTGGACAACCACGTCGGGGTGGCGGTGGGGCCCGACGAGCAGTTCGGGCGCACCATGCGGCTCCCGGACGACGCCATGGACGTCTGGTTCCGGCTGCTGGCGATCCCGGACCCCGGCAGCGCGCACCCGCGCGACCGCAAGCGCGCGCTCGCGCGGGGGGTGGTGGCCCGCTTCCACAAGCTCGACGGCGAGCCCTTCACGGACCTCGACGCCGACGCGGCCGCGCTCGACGGCCGCGTGCTCCAGCTCGGCAAGCGCCACTTCCGGCGGCTCGAGCGGGCGTAGGGCCATGGCCGTCCACGCGGGCCTGCTGCGGATGTCGACGGAGGGCGACGGGGCGGTCGTGGACCTCACGGAGGGCGTGCGCTCGGTGCTCGCGCGCTCGGGGCTGCAGGTCGGCGTCGCCACCGTCTTCGTCACCGGCTCCACCGCGGCGGTCACGACGATGGAGCACGAGCCCGGCGGCGTGGCCGACCTGCGGCGGCTGCTCGAGCGCCTGGTCCCGCGCGACGAGGACTGGGAGCACAACGTCCGCAACCACGACACCAACGCGCACGCGCACCTGCGCGCGTCGATCGTCGGGCCGTCGGTCGCGGTCTCCTTCGCCCGCGGGCAGCTGGCGCTGGGGACCTGGCAGCAGGTCGTGCTGCTGGACTTCGACGACCGCCCGCGCGACCGCGTCGTCTCGGTGCACTGCATCGGGGAGTAGCGCGGCGGCAGGCCCTCGGTGGGCCGTTTCGGGTCCGCCGGCCGACCCGCGCGACGCATCCGTCGCCGCCGTGTGTACACTGCCGCTCCGCGCTTCCGGTGCGGCCCCCTCGCAGGGGGCGGGAACCACCGGGATCGCGGCGGGTGCTACAGTCCCGCCCCGCGCTCCGGCCGGCTCCTGAGGTCTCGACCCCAGGACTCGCCACCGGGACGCGGCGGGCGCTATACTGCCCGGTCCGCACTCCGTGAGCCAGGGCTCCGGGGAGCGTCCTCTCGAAGGAACCCCCTTCCCGACAGGGCGCGACGGTCTTTGAAAACTCAACAGCATGCGCACCTTTCGATCCAGTCGGGATCGATGGTGTGCGTCCAGGTTCGACCCCTCGGGTCCCTTTGGGATCGCGAGGGTCTGAGTAGTTTCCCGTCATCTCCGCGGGGCCCCGTGTACGAGGCCCCGCACATGGAATGACATCTCTTCGTTCTCGGTGCGCGCTTGCGTGTGCCGAGTAGTGCAGTGCACTTCACGGAGAGTTTGATCCTGGCTCAGGACGAACGCTGGCGGCGTGCTTAACACATGCAAGTGGAGCGACGAACCGGGGCTTGCCCCGGGGCAGAGCCGCGAACGGGTGAGTAACACGTGGGTAACCTGCCCTGTTGATTGGGACAACCCCGGGAAACCGGGGCTAATACCAAATGTGCTCCGCCCTCATCAGAGGACGGTGGAAAGGGAGCTTCGGCCCCCGCAACGGGATGGGCCCGCGGCGCATTAGCTTGTTGGTGGGGTAACGGCCTACCAAGGCGACGATGCGTAGCTGGTCTGAGAGGACGATCAGCCACACTGGGACTGAGACACGGCCCAGACTCCTACGGGAGGCAGCAGTGGGGAATCTTGCGCAATGCGCGAAAGCGTGACGCAGCAACGCCGCGTGAGGGAAGACGGCCTTCGGGTTGTAAACCTCTTTCAGTTGGGACGAAGGTTCGCCGGTGAATAGCCGGCCGGACTGACGGTACCTTCAGAAG
>JACRMD010000133.1 GCA_016215085.1 Solirubrobacterales bacterium
CGCGGCGCAGCGCCAGGCGCGCCTGCATGCGGGCGCCGCCGCGGCGCGCGGGCGACGACCCCGCGGCGCGCGTGGACGCCGGCCGGGCGGCGAGCGCCGGCGGCAGCGCGAACGCGGGCTGCGTGCGGTCGGCGATCGTCTGCGGGTCGACCTGGAACGGCGCGTCCTCGAGGTACTGCTCGAGGCGCACGGCCTTGCCGCCGGGCTGGTCGTCGGCGCGCGTGTAGCGCAGCCACGGCAGGCGCACCGACGCGCCCGTGACCGACACGGTGGCGTTGGTCGGCTGGTGCAGCCACCACTCCGCGTTGGCGCCCGTGACGAGCACGCCGACGCGGTGGCCGGGCTCGAAGCGCCAGTCGTTGCCGTACAGCTCGACCTCCTGCGGGCCGGTCCCGGCCACCAGCTGCCCGCCGCGCGAGACGAGCGTCGCCTTGCCGTCGGGCGCGACGTCGTAGAGGTCGACGACGAGGTTCGTGCCGGGTGCGGCGTCGCTCGCCACGGTCGCCCGCGGCACGCCCGCGAGGTGCGCGCGGTGCGCCAGCGGCGGCGAGAACGTCCACGCGCCCTGGCCCGTCGGCTCGGTGCCGCCGTCCAGCGAGCCGTTGTTCTGGCCGTCGTCGGCGTACTCGCCGGCCAGCAGCGGCGACGACGAGGCGGTCGCGTCGGCCGGCGGCCACGCGTCCTCGCCGCGCCACGTCCCGTCCGAGGTCTGGACGACGACCGGCGGGTCGCGGTCGACCGGCGCGTCGACGAGCGGCACGCCCTTGACGTAGTGGTCGTACCAGCGCATGGCCTCGTCGAACCAGCCCTCGCGGCCCATCAGCAGCCGGCCGTCGGCGTCGCGGTCGTTGCCGCGGACGTGGTCCCACATGCCGAACCACGCGCGCTTGGGGCCCTGGAGCCCGTTGTAGAACTCGAACGCGCCGTCGGGCTTGGTGTTGTTCTCCAGGAAGCCCTGCGTCAGCAGCACCGGCACGTCGGTGTCCTTGGCGCGCGGGATCAGGTTGCGCGCCTTCCAGAAGTCCGAGCCGTGGTCGGCGTCCTGCTGGTCGAGGTAGTTGAGGACCGGGCAGCCGGGCCGCTGCAGGTCGTTGACGCTCCCCGTCGTGTAGCTCGGATCGCCCGCGAGCGGGCCGGGCGTGCCGGCGATGAGGTCGTACAGCGCCGGGGTGCCGAGCGAGTTGACGAAGCGGATGCCGTCGTCCCACAGGTAGCGGTACAGGTCGTAGACGGGCTCCTGGGAGATGACCGCGGCCAGGCCCTTGGGCTTGGAGACCGCGCCGATCAGGCCGGTGACGCCGTCGTAGGACTTGCCGTACATGCCGACGCGGCCCGTGGACCACGGCTGGCCGGCCGCCCATTCGACGGCGGCCTTGACGTCGGCCTGCTCGCCCGGGCCGGCCCAGTCCAGGCAGCCGGTCGAGCCGCCGAAGCCGCGCAGGTCCACCATCACGAAGGTGTAGCCGCGATCGAGCAGCTTCGTGCCCTCGAGGAAGTCGTAGAAGCGATCCGACGGGCCGGGCGGGCCGACGGGGTCGTAGGACGTGCCCTCGACGCCGCCGAGGGCGCCGGTCTGGCCGGCGTGGTTGAAGTAGGGGCCGATCGAGAGGATCACCGGCGTCTTCGCGTCGGCGGGCAGGCCCTTGGGGCGCAGCACGTCGGCGTGGAGCTGCGTGCCGTCGGCCTCGGTGATCGTGGCCTCCGTCCACGTGGCGTTGGCGGGCACCTCGGCCGCGTTGGCGGCGGGGGCCAGGGACAGCGCCGCGAGGGCGGCGAGCGTGAGGAGGGGTCGCAACCGCATGGAGGCCCAAACGCGGGCCGATCCTCCTACTTGCGGTGCACGACGCCGTGGTGTCCGCGTGGTTGACTTGGCCCTGAAGTGCGCAGCGCCCTCATCGCCATGCTCGCGGCCGGGACGATGGCGGGCTCGGCCGCCCAGGCGCCCCAGCCGGTCGGCGGCCCCATCGCCACCGTCCCGGTGCCGCCCGGGGACGGCCCGTCGCGGGCGCTCGGGCGCCCGAACCGCGGACTGCTGCTCAACGGCGTCCAGCTGCCCTCGGAGGGCGAGTGGTACCGGACGTGGGACCCGATCCTCAAGCGCAGCCCCAACCGCGGCTGGCGGCGCTGGGGGACCACCCGGCTGCTGTCCGTCCTCGAACAGGTCGCCGCCGAGCGGGCGCTCGACGACCCCGCCGCCCCGCCGCTGCTGATCGGCGACCTCAGCCGGCCCCACGGCGGCGCGTTCGGCAAGCGCTACGGCGGCCTCGGGCACGCCTCCCACCAGAACGGCCTCGACGCCGACGTCTACTACCCGCGCAGGGACGGCCTCCCGCTGGCGGCCTACAAGCCCTCGCAGGTCGACCGCCGCGCCGCCCAGGACCTCGTCGACCGGTTCGTCGCCGCCGGCGCGCAGTACGTGTTCGTCGGGACCGCGCTCGGGCTGCGCGGCCCGCGCCGCGTGGTCCAGGTGCTCGCCCATCACAACGACCACCTGCACGTCCGGCTGCGGCCCGGGGCCGGCGCGTAGGCGAGCGATGAGTTCCGCGGGCCGCGATCGTCTGGAGGGCATGGCGGTCGTGAGGCTTCGCGGGCAGCTGCGCAAGATCGCCGGCGACGAGGCCGAGCACGCCGTCGCCGGCGCCACCGTCGGCGACGTCCTGCGGGCGCTCGAGCGCGAGCGGCCGGCGCTGGCCGGCTGGGTGCTCGACGAGCGCGGGGAGGTCCGCCGCCACATCAACGTGTACGTCAACGGGGAGGAGCGGGAGCTCGGCGCGCCGGTCGCCGGCGGCGACCGGATCGACGTCCTGCCCGCGATCTCGGGAGGGTGAGGATGACCGAGCTGCTGGTCGGGACCAAGAAGGGGCTCTTCGCGCTGGAGGGCGAGCCGGGCGCGCCGTTCACCGTGACCGCGCGGGCGTTCGCCGGCGAGCCGGTGGAGTACGCGATGCGCGATCCCGCGACCGGGCGGGCCATCGCGTCGGTGACCTCGGCGTTCTACGGGCCCAAGCTCTGGTGGGCGGACGACCCCGCGGGGCCGTGGCGCCAGGCCGAGGGCGTCGCGCTGCCCGAGGGCGGCGAGGAGGCGCTGAAGCGGATCTGGGTCGTCGTCGCCGGGGAGGAGGGGACGCTCTACGCGGGCGGCGACCCCGGCGTGCTCTTCGAGAGCCGCGACGGCGGCGCGTCGTGGGAGCTCAACCGCGCGCTCTGGGAGCACCCGACGCGGCCGGACTGGTCGCCGGGCGGCGGCGGGCTGTGCCTGCACTCGATCGCGCCCTGGCCGGGCGAGCCCGGGCGCCTCGCGCTGGCGATGTCGGCGGTCGGCGTCTGGCTCACCGACGACGGCGGGCGGACGTGGCGCCACGGCAACGCCGGCCTGCACCCGGGCTACCTGCCCGACGACGTGCCGCAGGACACGCTGCAGCTCTGCGTCCACGACCTCCAGCGCTCGCCGGTGCGGCCCGAGCGGCTCTTCCTGCAGTTCCACGGCGGCGTCTACCGCTCCGACGACGCGGGGGCCTCCTGGACGTCGATCGCCGCCGGCCTGCCGTCGGACTTCGGGTTCCCGCTGGCCGTCGACCCCGCCGACCCCGACAGCGCCTACGTCATCCCGCTCTCCGCCGACACCGACCGCGTCACGCCCGAGGGCCGCGTCCGCGTCTACGAGACCCGCGACGCCGGCGCGACGTGCACGGCGCGCGGCGCCGGCCTGCCCGACCGCGACGCGTACCTGACCGTGCTGCGCGAGGCGTTCGACCGCGCCGGGGAGGGCGGGGCGCTCGAGCTCTACTTCGGCTGCACCTCGGGCGAGGTCTTCGCGTCCGGCGACGCGGGCGCGACGTGGTCGACCGCCGCGCCGCGGCTCCCGCCGGTCTACAGCGTGCGCACCGCGCCCTAGCCGAGCGCCAGGACGCGGTAGGGCTCGGGCACCTGCTTGCCCCGGAGCTCGAGCGTGACCGCGCCGGCGCCCGCGGGCGGTTCGGCCAGCCGCCGGAAGAGCCGCTCGGAGCGCACGACCTGCCCGGGCTGCGCGTGGGCCTGCAGCCGGGCGGCCGTGTTCACGACGTCGCCCAGCGCGGTGAAGTCCCGCTCGCGCGCGTCGGCGACGAGCTGGTCCTCCCAGCGCTCGTCCATCATCACCGGCAGGTACAGCGCCATCACCTCGTCGCCGACGAGCTTGTCGAGCAGCGCGTGGCGGGTCAGGACCGGGGCGGCCATCGCGTAGAAGCGGTTGAGCCGCGCGGCGACCTCCTCCGGCTGGTGCGTCTCCGCCCACGCCGTGAAGCCGCGGACGTCGGCGAACGCCGTAGGGCGCCTCGCACATCCGGCAGCGCGGGTCGGCCGGCAGCATCCGCATCAGGCGCGACCACAGCCGCGGGATGTGGCCCCCCGTCAGCCCCAGCGCAACCCCGTGTCGTAGCTCGGCAGCCCGGCCGGCGGGTCGACGTCGTTGTAGCCGCCCGGCGCCGTGTCGTTGGGGCCGTCGTGGTGGAAGAGCGAGGCGAGGTACTGGATGTGCCCGCGGCCGACCGACAGCTCGAACTGCCCGCCGCCGTACATGCGGATCCCCTCGCGCTCGCAGTGCTCGTAGGCGGTGAACAGCGGGCGCAGCCCGCCGAGGCGCGACGGCTTGACGTTCACCATGGTGGGCTTGAACGGCAGCGACGTGATGTCCTCGACGCTGTGGATGTTCGCGTCCCAGGTGATGCGCGCCTGGTGGGGCTCGAGCACCGGCCACGTCTCGTCGGTGATCTTGGGGTCCTCGATCCACGCGTCGGGGAAGCCCTCGGCGACGCGGCGGTAGAGCACGGGGTCGGCGGGGTTGTCGACGACCGAGCCCTCGTAGAGCCCCTTGAGGTCGACGCTGTCGACGGTCCCGCTCGCCGCCAGCTCCGCGACGAGCTCGTCGGTCCACGAGGGCGTGGGGTCGAGCTTGAAGCGCAGGCCCGGGTAGCGCTCGGTGCGCCGCAGGACCGGCTCCATGGTCGCCGGCTCGCCGAGCCGCAGCGACACGACGAAGGTCACCGGCCGGGGCTCGCGGCCCAGGACCTCGTGCAGCGGGCGGCCGGCCTGGCGCAGGGCGAGGTCCAGCGCCGCCGACTCGTAGGCCCACACGCGGTAGAGCACCGACGGCGGGTGCTCGGCCGGCGCGGGCCAGAGGTCGAGCGTCGCCAGGTGGTCGCAGAACGAGCGCAGCGTCCAGTCGCCCGCCAGCGGCTGCACCGGGCCGGCCTGCTGCAGCCGGTCCTGGTCGCCCTGGTCGTAGCTGACGTCCTCGCCGATGCCCTCCTGGCCCGCGCCGCGCAGGTGGATCGTCGTCGAGACGCGCAGGAAGTCGCTGGAGACCGCCCGCTCGTGGCGCCCCAAGGTGTAGTCCTCGATCGTCAGCGGCAGGTCGCCGACGCGGTCGAACAGCGCGCTCATGCCGCCGGGCGCTGCTCGAGCCGGGCGACGAGCTCGTCGAGCCGCAGCTCCTCGAGGCCCTGGCCGACCGCGTCGAGCTCGGTCGCGCAGAACTCGACGAGGTCGCGGCCCTCGGCGCAGAGGTCCAGGGTCTCGCGCAGCCCCGCGCCGCCGGAGTCCAGCCGCTTGATGATGTCCTCGAGGCGCGCGGTCGCGTCCTCGTAGGTCCGGGTGGTGGTCGTGTCGCTCACGAGGGGTCCTCCTTGGTGCGGGCGTCGATCGGGCCGTCGGCGAAGAAGAGCCGGACGTCGCGCAGCTCGCGCGCGCGGGCGGCCGAGGTGACGATGCCCCCGGCGCCGTCGTCGACGATGGCGTAGCCGCGCGCGACGGTGCGCTCGGGGTCGTGCGCGGCCAGCGCCGCGCGCAGCGAGTCCAGCGTGGCGCGGCGGGCCACCGCCTGCGGCCCGGCGGCGGCGGACGCG
>JACRMD010000134.1 GCA_016215085.1 Solirubrobacterales bacterium
AGGACCTCGTGACCGTCAAGCAGGCCGCGGCCGCGTCGCGCAAGGACCTCGACGCCGCCCGCGCCGCCGCCTTCGCCGCGACCCGCGACCTCGAGGTGCTGCGCGAGTCCGGCGGCGGCAGCGGCGAGGCCGAGGCGATCGCCGCGCTGGTCGCCGCCCGCGACGCGGTCGTCGCCCACACCGCCTCGCTGGAGACCGCGGTGGCGCTCGTGCGCGACCGGCTCGTCGGCGCCGTCCGCGCGCTGCGCCGCCGGCTCGACGAGGAGCGCACCGCCCGCGTCCGCGCCGAGGGCACGGTCGCCGAGCTGACGGCGGAGCTCGCCGCGCGCACCGACGCGGAGACCCGCCTGCGCGACGCCGTCGAGGCGCTGCGCCGCGACGTCGACGTCGCCAACCAGTCCCGCGTCGCCGAGCGGCTGGAGGAGCTGACGGCGACCGCCGGCGCCCTGCGCTCGGGGCTGGAGGAGCGCGACGGCCTCGCCCGCGCCCTGTCGGCGATGGAGGACCGCGTCGCCGAGCTGCAGTCCCGCCTGCGCGAGGAGCTCGAGGCCGAGCGCGCCGCCCGCTGGGCCGCCGAGGCCGAGCTCGAGGCCGAGCGCCGCCGCGGCATCGAGGACCGCCGCGCGCTCCGCGACGCCCGCGCGGAGGCCGAGGCCGCCCGCGAGGAGGTCTACGCGACGCGCGCGCGGCTCGGCGCTTCCACGGGAGGTCCGTCCGCCGACGACGCGGAGGACGCCGAGGCGCTCGCCGCGGCGCAGGCCGAGGCCGAGGAGGCGCGCGCCGACGCGGCCACCGCCCGCGGCCTGCTCGCCGCCGCCCGCCAGGCCGCCGACGACGCCCGCGAGGAGGCCGCCGCCGCACGGGCCGAGCTCGAGCGGGTGCGCGAGGAGGGGCCGGCCGCCACGCCGGCGATGTCCGCCGGCGCCACACTGGCATCGCTGCGCGAGACGCTCGACCGCCTGGCGGCGACGCCGCCCGACGACGCGGAGGGGCCGATCGCGTTCGACCTCGCGGCGGCGGCCGACCGGCTGCGCTCCGCCGCGCACGACATCGCACCCGCGCCGGAGCGCGAGGCGCCCGCCGCCGAGCGGGAGGCTCCGTCCCTCGAGCGCGAGGCGCTCGCCCCTGAGCGCGAGGCTCGGCCCCTCGGGCGGGAGGCTCGGCCCCTAGAGCGCGAAGCGCCCGCCCTCGGCGAATTCTCGCGGGGATCCGTGCCGCCGCCCGCCGCATCGTGGTTCGGCCCCGCCCGGGGCACGCGCACAACGCCGCTGCTGGCCCGCGACGTCGCGGCCGCGGAGGGCCCGTGGCTGCGCGACGTGCTGCTCGCCCTGGCCGGTGAGGACGCCGCGGCCGCCGAGCGGCTGATGCTCGTCCTGCTGCCCGCGCAGGCGCGGCTCGTCCGCCGGCCGGTCACGTACGACCTCGCGATCGCCGGCGGCGCGACGCACCGAGTGGCGCTCACGCGCGAGGGCGGCGAGGTCCTCGCGGCCGAGGGCCCCGCACCCGCGCGCGTCTACGGCGACCTCGCCGCGCTCCTGCCGCTGGCCACGGGCGGCGCCGCCCGGCGGCTGCCCGGCGCGGAGATCGCCGGCCGCCGGCACCTGCGGCGGATCCTCAAGGCGCGCCGTCGTCCCGTCACGCTCGGCGAGCTCGCCGCCGCGGGCGCCGCCCCGGCACCGGAGGACCTCCTCCAGCTCGTCGCCCGCGCCACCGACACCCGCGACCTCACCGCGATCGTCGACATCGCGCTGGAGGACGGCGACAGCCACCGGCTCGCGATCGCCGACGGGCGCATCTGCGTCACCGCGCCGCTCGGGCTCGAGCCGGACGCGACGCTGCGCACGACGTCGGCCGCGCTGGCCGCGGTGCTCGGCGGCACGGCGCCCGACGGTGCCGCCGCCGTCGACGGCGACGAGAGCGCGGTGCTGGCGTTCCTGCGCGCGGTCGATCGCACGCGCGCCGGCGGCTGACGCCCTCAGGCGTCCACGCGCGGAAGCGCCGCCACCTTGATGTCGCGCCCGACGCGACCGACCTCCTCCGGCACGCCGGCGAGGGCGACGCGGCGCACGAAGGTCTGGCGCCGCCCCAGGGGCGCGAAGAAGTCGTCGTAGTGGGTGGGCACGAGGATGCGCGGGTCGAGCTTGGGCAGGACGCGCTCCCAGTAGCGCGGCGTGACCTGCCGGCCGGCGACCCCGGCGAGGAACACGTCGACCGGCTCGGATCGCAGCTCCGCGTCGTCGAGGTCGGCGCTGCCCTGGTGGTAGAGCGAGATGCCGGCGACCTCGATGCGGATCCCGTACACGGCGCCGCACCGGTAGGCGCCCGGCGCGAGGCCGTCCAGGTGCTCGCAGGTCAGCGGTCCGTCCATCGGGACCTTGCGGCCGAACACCAGCTTCGAGTGGCGGCTGGGGACGAACCGCACGGTGAACGGCCCGAGCTCGTAGGGCCGGTGCGGGACGACCTCGACGGCGCGCTCGCCGAGTCCGTGGAGCCGCATGAGGTGGGCCAGCGACGCCGAGCCGTAGGCCCTGGTGTCGTGGCGGCGGGCGATCGCCGGCGCGTCGACCGCGTGGTCGAAGTGCGTGTGGCCGACGAGCACCCCCGCAACGGTCCCCGGCGCGGTGGCGTACCGGTCGAGCATGACCGGGTCGGGGAGCGTCCTGCGCCGCAGCAGCAGCGCGCGCAGCGGGACGCGCGAGACGTACGGATCGACGAAGAGCGAGACGCCCTGGTAGCTCAGCCGGTAGCCCGAGACGCCCAGCCACACGACCTCCAGCCCGCCCGGCAATTCGAGAGGCACCCGCTCGAACTCCTGAACCGCCTGTGCGTCGCTTCCCGTCCGCTCCATGACCGCCCCAACCTTCGCACGCCCGGGTCAGTCGCGCGCGTCGAGGAACTCGCGCACCAGCTTCGGCGGCGCCCGGGCCAGCCACGCCTCGACGACGACCTCCTCGAGGTCGTCCGCGCCGATCAGGTCCAGCTGCACGAGCACGGAGGGGTGGCCGTCGAAGTGCGGGGTCGTGAAGTAGATCCCGCTCTCGTCGGCCAGCAGCGCCTCCCTGGCGACGAGGTGCTCGACCCGCGCCCCGAGGATCGGCCCCTCCGGCGCGGCGTCGCCGAGCGCGGCGAGGTCGGACTTGCGCAGGGGACGTTCCCAGACGAACAGCTTGTCGCGGACCTTCCACATCGCATGCCCCCAGCCGACGGTCTCCACCGTCTCCGGCAGCCCCAGCGCGAGGCGCCGCACGTCGTCCCACCCGGCCATGCGGCGAGCCTACGCGAGCCGCGGGCGCCCGTTTCCCGCACACAGCGGGCACGTTGCGCGCGGACCGCCGCGGGGGCGCCCCGCCGTCCGGCCCGCCACCTATCCTCGGACGCCCCGTGAGCTCCGCCAGCGCCGTCCACCTGCACGTCCACTCCGAGTACTCGCTCCTCGACGGCGCGTGCAACATCAAGGCCCTGGCCAAGCGCGCCGCCGAGTTCGGCCAGCCCGCCCTCGGCCTGACCGACCACGGCGTCATGAACGGCGCCGTCGAGCTCTACAAGGCCTGCAAGGACGAGGGCGTCAAGCCCATCCTGGGCTGCGAGATCTACCTGGTCGACGACCACGCCAACCGCGAGCCCGGGCGCGTCGAGCGCAACCACCTCACGCTGCTGGCCGCCAACGACGTCGGCTACCGCAACCTCGTCAAGCTCTCCAGCGCCGGCTTCCTCGAGGGCCTGCACCGGGGCAAGCCGAACCTCGACATGGGCCAGCTGGCGCAGCACAGCGAGGGCGTCATCGCGCTCACCGGCTGCCTGGCCTCGCGCTTCTGCCAGCGGCTGATCAGCGACAACCCCGCCGAGGCGCGCGCGCACGCCGACGACCTGCTCAACGTCTTCGGCGCCGACAACGTCTACTTCGAGGTCCAGAAGAACGGCCTCGCGCCCCAGGACAAGGCCAACGAGGGCATCGTGCGGATCGCGCGCGAGGTCGGCCGCCCGCTGGTCGGCACCGGCGACGTCCACTACCTCAAGCGCGAGGACTACCACCACCACACGGCGCTGCTGTGCGTGCAGACGAAGTCCACGCTCGCCGCGCCGAAGATGACCTTCGAGACCAACGAGTTCTACCTCAAGAACTCCGAGGAGATGGCGCGGGACTTCGCCGAGTGGCCCGACGCGATCCCGACCACGCTGGAGATCGCCGAGCGCTGCAACGTCGAGATCGAGCTCGGCAAGCAGCTGATCCCGCGGTTCCTGCCCGAGGGCGAGGACGAGAGGGCCTACCTGCGCGAGCGCGTGATGGAGGGCCTGCGCGCGCGCTACGGCGACCCGCCGCCGGCCGAGGCGATCGAGCGCATGGAGTACGAGCTCGGCGTCATCGACCGCATGGGCTTCAACGCCTACTTCCTGATCGTCTGGGACTTCGTGAAGTGGGCCAAGGACAACGGCATCGCCGTGGGCCCCGGCCGCGGCTCGGCCGCCGGCTCGCTCGTCGCCTACACGCTGCGGATCACCGACGTCGACCCGCTGCGCTACGACCTGCTGTTCGAGCGCTTCCTCAACCCCGAGCGCGTGTCGATGCCGGATATCGACATCGACTTCTCGGTCCGCGGCCGCGAGCGCGTCATGCAGTACGTGGTCTCCAAGTACGGCCGCGAGTCGGTCGCGCAGATCATCACCTTCGGCAAGATGTTCCCGCGCGCCGCGACGCGCGACGCTGCGCGCGTGCTCGGCCACGAGTACGGCATGGGCGACCGCCTGGCCAAGCTCATCCCGGACCCGATCATGGGCCGGCCGCCGAGCTTCGACGACTGCCTGCAGCCCGGCGAGCCGCTGCGCGCCGAGTACGACGCCGACCCGACGGCCAAGCAGATCGTCGACGTCGCCAAGGGCCTCGAGGGCATCGTCCGCAACAACTCGATCCACGCGGCCGCGGTCGTCATCGCCGGCATGCCGCTCACCGACGTCGTGCCGCTGCAGCTGGCCGACGCCAACGAGACCGACGGCGACGGCAACAAGGTCTACCGCCAGGTCACGCAGTTCTCCATGAAGCCCGTCGAGGAGCTCGGCCTCCTCAAGATGGACTTCCTGGGCCTGCGCAACCTCGACGTCATCGAGGACGCGCTGGACATCATCGGCCGCTCGACGGGCGAGCGGCCGGACATGGCGCGCCTGCCGCTCGACGACGAGCGGACCTACGAGATGCTGCAGCGCGGCGACTCGGTCGGCGTGTTCCAGTTCGAGTCCGAGGGCATGCAGGAGGCCCTGCGCAAGGTCAGGCCGACGGAGTTCGACGACCTCGTCGCGCTCGTGTCGCTGTACCGGCCGGGCGCGATGGAGCAGATCCCGACCTACGCGCGCGGCAAGCGCAACCCGGACCTGGTCTCGATCGCCGACGAGCGGCTGGAGCCGATCATCGGCCCGACGTACGGCGTCATCCTGTACCAGGAGCAGGCCATGCTCATCTCCAAGGAGCTGGCCGGGTTCACGGGCGCGCAGGCCGACGACCTGCGTAAGGCCATCGGCAAGAAGAACCGCGCCGCGATGGCCA
>JACRMD010000135.1 GCA_016215085.1 Solirubrobacterales bacterium
GCCGAAGACCTGCGGCGACGCGGGCGGCAGGTCGGCGTACCAGTCGTAGAACGTGGCCATCGCGCCGCCGATCAGGTTGATGAACCTGCTCCCGGCCGAGAACGAGACCGGCGACATGGCCGGGATCGGCGTGAACCCGGCGACGCGGTCGGGCCCGTGCTCGCGGATCGCGTGGACGGTCGCGGCGGCGATGAGCGCGCTGGCCTCCTCCCACGTCGTGCGCACGAAACCGCCGCGGCCGCGCTCGCCGCGGTAGCCGCCGTCGGCCGCCACCTGGGCGAAGGCCGCCACCGGGTCGGGCGCCTCGGCCAGCGCGCGGCGCCAGCGCTCCAGCAGGCTGCCGCGGACGTAGGGGTGCTTGAGCCGCGCGGGCGAGTACGTGTACCAGGAGAACGACGCGCCGCGGGGGCAGCCGCGCGGCTCGTGGTCGGGGCGGTCGGGGTCCGTGCGCGGGTAGTCGACGGCCTGCGACTCCCACGTGATGAGCCCGTCCTTGACGTAGACGTTCCACGAGCACGAGCCGGTGCAGTTGACCCCGTGGGTGGAGCGGACGACCTTGTCGTGGCGCCAGCGGTCGCGGTAGGCCGACTCCCAGCCGCGGCCCCGGCCGATGAGCATGCTCCAGCCCTCGGCACTGGCCTTCCCGCGGCGGAAGAACTCGTGCGCGGCGAGGACGGCCGCGTCCGGTCCGCTGCGTGTGCCATGTGCCACCCGCTCCTCCTCGCCGCCACCGGTCGGTGCGCAGCAACCTACCCCCGGATGCCCGGTGCGGCAACCGGCCTCGTCTAGAGACCGTGCAGCACGCCCACGGTGATGCGGCCGCCGCGGTCCTCGCCGACGACCTTGCGCGCCGCGCGGTGCAGCAGCTCGAGCGTGCGACGCAGGTCGCGCGTCTCGGCGTAGCGGCCGGCGACGTAGGCCAGCGCCTCGGGCTCGATGACGTCGCCGGCGCGCAGCCGCAGGCCGGCGCGCGCCGCGTAGTGCTCGATGAGCAGCGCCATGCCGTGCGGCTGGATCCGGGGCACGTGGATCTGCGCCACGACCGCCCGCGGCAGGAGGCCCGCATAGCGGGTGTTGACCGCGACCAGCGCGCTGCTGGGGAACTCCCGCGCGAGGTAGCCGAGGACCTGGTCGACGAAGCGGCGCGGGCGCTCGCGCTCGGCGTCGTTGATCGGGTCCGGCGGCATGAACACGTCGGTGTCCTCCACGACGAGCAGCAGCCGGCGGCCCAGGTCCTCGGTCACCGCGACGAGCTCGGCGACCGCCTGGCCGACGCGGACGGGGTCGCGCTCCTCGGTCACCTCGCGCGCGGTCGTGGCGACCTGCGCGCGGAACTCGGGCGTGAGCGGGACGGCGACCTGCGCGCTGCCGCCGCCCGACCGCTGGTGGCGGCCCGCCGCGAGGCCCTCGCGCGCCGGGCGCAGGCGGCGGCCGCCCGGGCCGGCGAGCGGCATCTCCTCCAGCGCCCGCAGGGTCTCGCGCCCGAGGTGCAGCGCGAAGCCCTCGCGCGTGAGCACGTCGTCGGTCGTGACGCCCTGCACGCGCACGGGGAACCGGGTCGGCTCGAGGCTCGCCGCCACCGCGGCGATGAGGCTCGACTTGCCCGCGCCGCTGTCGCCGATCACCGCGCAGCAGCCCGAGCGGCGCTCGGCCCGCTCGCGCAGCTCGGCCTCCGGCGCCTCGTCGGCGAGCCGCGCGAAATCCAGGTGGAAGTCGGCGAGGTCGCGGTAGGCCACCGGCGGGTCGAACACGCCGGCGGCGAGGCGCTCCATGAGGACGCGGTCAGCCACGCCCCCATCCTCCCGGCCCGGTCGGCGCGAACACGCGGCGGGGCCGGCCCTTGCCGGTCGGCTCCGTCCAGCTGGCGACCAGCCCCTGCTCCTCGAGCGCCTCCAGGCTGCGCTGCAGCGTCGTGCGCGCCCAGCCGAGGCGCTCGAGCAGCTCGGGGTCCGAGGCGCTGGCCGGCGCGACCGCGTCGAGCTCGGCGAGCAGGCGGGCGCCGCGATCGTCGAGCGCCTCGCGCCGCTCGCGCCAGCTCCGGCGCTCGGCCAGGGCGGCCTCGGGGTCGCGCTCGGCCTCCTGCGCGGCGCGCACGAGCTGGCGCGGGACCGTCCCGACCTCCGCGACCAGCGGCGCGACCCAGTCCGCCGGGCCGTCGAGGCGCCGCTCGAGCAGCTCGCGCGCCTGCGCGGCCGAGTAGGCGAGCTCGACGACCTCCTCCCAGAACGCGTCGGCCGGCGGGCGCAGCAGGCGCGGGCGATCGTGCGTGACGCCGGTCAGGACCCAGGTGTGGGGCGTCTCCCACAGGCGGTCGCGCAGGACGCCGAACAGCGGGTGGGCGACCGCGCCGGGATCGGCGTTGTCGACCAGGAACCGGCAGGCCGGCAGGTCGGCGAGCTGGCGCAGCCCCAAGCGCACGTCGCGCTGCTCCTCGTCCTCCCCGGGCCGCAGCACCGGCGGCGACCACGCGGGGGCCGCGTCGAGCGCCTCCGCGGCGGTGGCGGCGAGCACCTGCAGCGCGGCGCCCGCGCCCGCGACGCCCGCCAGGTCGGCGAAGACGACCGGGGCGCCCTCCCCCGCCTGGCGCAGCTCGCGCTGGAGCTGGCGCAGGACCGAGGTCTTCCCGGCGCCGCGCGGCCCGAGGACGAGGACGTTGCGGCCCGCCGCCGCCGCGGCGCGCAGGCGCTCGTAGCCCTCCGGCCGGACGAAGAGCCGGGCGTCCCGATCGAGATCGCGGAGGGGCGCGAGTCGCAGCGCGCTCATTGGGCAGAAGCTACTGCACCTTCTGCCCACCCGGGTGAGGTGGGCGCGGCCTTGCAGCGTGGGCAGAAGCTTCTGCCGGTTCTGCCCACCGCCATGGGACTACGCTGGCGGGCCTTCCGTGGCGGTCGAGGTCTCCTTCTGCGTCGTGAACACCAACCAGCGCGAGCTGCTGGTGCGCTGCCTGGACGCCGTCGCCGCCGAGCGCGAGGCGCTGCCGTTCGCGACCGAGGTGCTCGTGCTCGACAACGCCTCCACGGACGGGTCGGCCGGCGCGGCCCGGCGCCACCCGACCACCACCGAGGTCATCGCGCTCGACCAGCGCCGCGGCAAGGGCGAGAACGACAGCCACCTGCTGCAGCGCGCCCGCGGCCGGTACTGCCTGCTGCTCAACGAGGACTCCGAGCTGCGGCCGGGCGCGACGGCGGCGCTGCACGCCGCGCTGGAGGAGCGCGATCGGGCCGGCGCGGCCGGCGCGAAGCTGCTGCGGCCCGACGGGCAGGACCAGGCGTCGGCGTGGCGCTTCCCCACGCCGCTGACCGCGCTGGTCGGCGCGCTGTTCCTGCACCGGCGCTTCACCGTCCAGAGCCGTGGGGCGCGCACGCGCGAGGTCGACTGGGCGCAGTCGGCGGCGCTGCTGGTCCGCCGCGCGGCCGCGCGCGACATCGGCTGGTTCGACCCGCAGTTCTTCGTCTACTCCGACGAGGTCGACTTCTGCAAGCGGTTGCGCGACGCGGGCTGGGCGATCCTGTGGGTGCCGTCCGCGGAGGCGATCCACCACGAGCAGCTCTCCACCGGCGCGGTGCCCGAGCGGCGCATCGTCGAGCTCTCGCGCAACCGCGACCGCTACATGCGCAAGCACCACACCGCGGGGGCGGCGCTCGCCGTGCGCGTCCTGACGGCGTGGACGTACGCGCTGCGCGCGCTGGCCGCCGTCGTGCTGCCGGGCCACGACCCGCACCGCTACTGGCGCCACGTGACCGCGACGCTGCGCCCCGGCCGCGGCGAAGGGCTGCGCGAGGCGGCGGGCGAGTTCAACCGCGGGCCGCGCCTGTAGCGCGGCCCGCGATCGAGAGCGGTCCTACGTCGCGGCCTTCTGCAGGTTCACGCGGCCGAACCCGAACTGGGCGTCGCGGCCCGCGGCACCCTTGTCGTCGACCGACGCGTCGAGCTTCGAGCGCGCCTGCGCGGCGGTGAACGCCGGGTTCTTCCCGCGGATGACCGCCGCGACGCCGGAGACGTGCGGGGTCGCCATCGACGTGCCCGACAGCGTCGTGTACGACGTGTCGGACGAGTTGTAGGACGACAGGACGTCGACGCCCGGCGCCGCGATCTCCACGTCGGCGTTGGCGTTGGAGAACGACGCGCGCTGGTCCTTGTTGTCGGTCGCCGCCACGGAGACCACCTCGGCGTAGGCCGCCGGGTAGTTCAGCGTCGCGTCGCCGTCGTTGCCGGCCGCCGCGATCAGCAGCACGTCCTTGCCCGCCGCGTACTGCACGGCGTTCTTCAGCGTGGTCGAGTCACCGCCGCCGAGGCTCATCGAGATGACCTTGGCGCCCTTGTCGGCGAGCCAGGTGATGCAGTTGGCCACGTCGGAGGTCGAGCCCGAGCCGAGCGGGCCGCCGAGCGCCTTGCAGATGGCCAGCGGGCTGTTGAACGCCACGCCCGCCACGCCGACGCCGTTGTTGGCCTTGCCCGCGATCGTGCCGGCGACGTGCGTGCCGTGGCCGTTGTCGTCGCTGCAGGAGCCCTCCTGGATCGACCCGGCGAGGATGATCAGCCCCTGCGAGCGCGCGCAGTTGGCGACCTTGCCCGACAGGTCCTGGTGGGTGGCGCGGATGCCGGTGTCGACGATGCCGACCTTCACGCCGCCGGTCGCCGGGAACGTGCCGAGGCCCGCCGCGTCCCAGCCCTCGGGCGCGTCGATGTCGGCGTCCGCGGTCCCGCCGGTCTGGCCGGTGTTGTTCAACCCGTACAACTCGGCGAAGCGCGGGTCGTTCGGGATCGCCGTGACGCGGAGCGTCCGGTCGACCTCGGCGTACTGGACCAGGCCGCTGCGGTTCAGCGCGGCGACGAGCGCGGAGGCGTCGCCGGCCGGCCGGACGACCCGGGCGCCGAGGACCTGCACCCGGTCGGCGCGGCGGCGCGTGTCCTGAAGGCGCTCAAGCACTCCTCCGGCAACTACTCGCTGATCCTGCAGGGTCTCGTGCGGGTGCGCCTCGACGGCGTGACCCAGCAGGGCCCCTACCTCAAGGCGAAGATCCGCCGGCTCGAGGGCAAGAAGAAGCGCGGCGTGGTCAAGAGCCTGCGCCAGGGCCGGCCGTCGGCCGACTGAGGGGCGCGCGACCGCGCGGAGCCGAGCGTTCAGACCA
>JACRMD010000136.1 GCA_016215085.1 Solirubrobacterales bacterium
CGCCGCCCGCGCCCTGGGCGAGCACGAACTTCTTGAGCAGCAGCAGCGGCCCCACGGGGAAGACGGCGGCCAGCGCGCGGTTGGTCTGCGAGAGCTGCTTCTTGAACGCCGAGCAGCGGTCGCAGGTGCGCAGGTGGCGGCGGACCGGGGCGCTGACGCGCGAGAGCCCCTCGGCCCACTCGCCGAGCTCGACGCGGACCTCCTCGCAGGTGAGCCTGCGGGCCTCGGCGGCCTCGGCCAGCGACACGCGCGCGCGCACGAGGAGCGACTTGACCGAGGGGACCGTCGTCTCCATCGCCTCGGCGATCTGGTCGTAGGACAGCGCGTCGATCTCGCGCAGCAGGAGCGCCGTGCGCTGCGTCTCGGGCAGCGTCTGCACGTCGGCGACGAGCTGGCGGAACTCCTCGCGGTCGTGGACCTTGTCGGCGGTGGTCGTCCCGTGCTCGGCGAGGTGGATGTCCATCGAGTCCACGCCGATGGCGGTCTGCCGGCGCAGGTGGTTGAGGCTGCGGTTGCGCGCGATCCGGTACAGCCACGGCCGCACGTTGATCGGCCGGTCGTCGGCGAGGATCGCGTTGAAGGCGGCGGCGAAGACCTCCTGCAGGACGTCCTCGGCGTCCTCGCGCGAGCCCAGCATGTGGCGGCAGAACGCGAGCAGCCGCGCCTGGTAGCGGGCCACCAGCGTCTCGTAGGCGGCCTGGTTGCCCCGGCGCGTGAGCGCGATCAGGCGCTCGTCCCCCTGCAGGCGCAGGAGGGGTGTCGGGCCCCGCAGTCCGGCGGCGCCATGGTGTCTGAGAGCAGAGACTTCCACGCGTGAACGAAGTCCTCGTGGCTAGAACCGGTTCGGGCCCGAGGAGTTGCGGTCAATCCAGTGCTCTGCCCATTGTGACACCGGCGAAACGGTGTCCGGCCACGGACAACCGGAGGGGTGCCAGGATGGGGTCCGTGGGCCGCCTCGCCGTCCGCCTGACCCCGCGCGCCGACCGCGACGCGATCGCCGCCGTCGCCG
>JACRMD010000038.1 GCA_016215085.1 Solirubrobacterales bacterium
GGCTGAAGGCGGAGACCGGCGACGTGGCCGTCGACAGCAAGGTCGACCTCCTCCCCACGCCCGAGCGCGGCTTCAAGCTCGCCGTGCGCCTCGACGTCGAGCTGCCGTCGGTCGACGACGCCGAGACCGCCGCCGAGATCGTGCGCAAGGCGCACGCCGTCTGCCCGTACTCCAACGCCACCCGCGGCAACATCGACGTCGCCCTCACGGTGAACGGGCAGCCGGTGTCGTGACGTTCGTCCACCGCCTCCGCGTGCGCTACGCGGAGTGCGACATGCAGGGCCACGTGTTCAACGGCCACTACCTGACGTGGTTCGACATGGCGCACACCGAGCTCATCCGCGCGGCGTTCGGCCCGTACCAGCGGCTGGTGGACGAGCTCGGCGTCGAGTTCGTCGTCGCCGAGGCCAACGTCCGCTACCGGGCGCCGGCACGCTTCGACGACGAGCTCGACATCGCGGTCACGCTCGACGCGCCCGGCGAGACCTCGCTGACGAGCCACTTCGCGGTGCGCCGCGGCGAGGACCTGCTCACGGAGGGCCGGCTGCGCCACGTCTGCGTGGACGCCCGCACGTTTGCCAAGACGCCCTGGCCCGAGCCGCTGCGCGCCGCCTTCGGCGCGCACGTTGCTTCCTGACGGCGACCCGGGGTGGACGCGAGGGTGCCCCATGGGTGAGGATGGCCCCGTGGAGCTCACCCCCGTCCAGCTCGTCCGTCGCCTCTTCGACGCGAACCGCACCGGCGACGACGTGCTCGTGCTCTCGCTGCTCGCCGAGGACATCGAGGCGCGCGCCGCGGCCGACGGCCGCGAGTTCCACGGCATCGAGGACGTCCGCGACTGGCTGGTCGGCGCCGCCCACGGCGGCCCGCGCACCGAGGTGGACGCCGAGCTGGTCGAGGACCTGGGCAGCGACGTGCTGGTGGTCGGGCGCCTGCGCGCCTTCCACGGCGGCGTGATGTGGGACCGGCCCGCGTGCTGGCTCTTCCGCGTGCGCGACGGCCGCATCACGCGGATCTCGGGGTTCCGTTCGCCCGAGCATGCGCGCGCCGCGCTCAGCGTGCACGACTGACGCCATCGGCGCCGCCCGAGCGCCCGTCGTGCCAGAATCCCGGCCGCCATAGGACCGGACTCAAGGAGGTAGGGGTTGTCCGTCCGTCTGCGGGCCGCTGTGGGAGCGGCCCTCCTCACCATCGCCATCACCGCCGGCGCGGCGCCCGCGAGCGCTGCGCCAGCCTTCAAATGCGAGGCCAGCGCCTTGCGCGCGACCGTGCTCGGCCAGAGCATCGAGCCGTCCGTCGTGGGCCGCACGAGCGGCTCCTGCTCGAACGCGCGCTCCACGCCGCAGCTCGCGCTGCCGGGGCTGCTGAACGCCGACGCGCTGGTCGCCACCACGAGCTTCGACGCCGCCAAGATCACCGCCCAGTCGGCGGGCGGCGTCGCCAACCTGAAGGTCGTCCCGACGGCCGACCTGCTGGCCCAGCTGCCGACCAACCAGGCGATCGACGCGCTGCCGGCGATCGACCTGTCGCCCGCGGGCGTGCCGATCAAGATCGACGTGCGCGAGGCCGTGCGCGCGCTGGTGCCCCAGCCGGGTGCCGCGCTGCTGGAGGCCAACGTCCTGTCGGCGATCGCCGGCGGCCGCTGCGACGCCGGCAACCCTGTGCTCAGCGGGGCCAGCCAGATCATCGGCGTCAAGCTCGGCGGCAACGACCTCGGGGTCGGCTCGGTCGTCGACACGGTGCTGCCCCTGATCAACACCCAGAGCATCAACCCGGGCCAGCTGGACGTCACGAAGATCCAGATCCTCACGCCCCTGACCGGCCCGGTCCTGAGCCTCGTCCAGGGCGCGCTGCAGCCGGCGCTGGCCGCGCTGCCGCCGATCGAGCTGCCCGCGTCGGTGCTGCGGGTCAAGCTCACGCCCAACGAGCAGCTCCGCGAGGGCGACACGCTGACCCAGCGGGCGCTGCGCGCCGAGATCGGCCTGCTCGGCCAGCCGGTGCTCGACGCGGTGCTCGGCGAGGCCAAGGTCTCGGGCGCCGGCGTCTGCGACGAGCAGGCCACCGCGCCGTCGGCCGCGCAGGAGGTGCTGCAGTGCACCGACCGCAAGCTCGTGCTCCTCGACGTGCTCGAGCGCAACGGCCGCGTCAAGCTGCTCGGCGCCGCCAACCGCGACCTCGTCGGCCGCACGGTGAGCATCCGCCTGCGGGCGACGAACCGCATCGTCGCGCGCGCCAGGGTCCGCAAGGACGGCTTCTTCGCGACGACGACGCGGCTGCCCGCCCGGGAGATCCGCGGCACCAACCGGGCGCGCTACCGGGCCGAGCTCGGGCGCGAGCTGTCGCTGCCGCTGAAGCTGCGCCGGCGGCTGGTGGTCACCGAGATGCGCTCGGCGAGCAACGGCACCACCGGGCAAGGACGGGCGCTTCCGCGTCGTCGTCAAGGCGCCCAAGGGCCGCTCGTCGGCCGTCTACCGGCTGGTGACCCGGGTGCGCAAGAACACGCGCAACCCGAAGACCTACCCGACGTTCACGCTGCCGCGCGGCGTGGACCTCGACAAGCGCTAGCGGGCGTGGCCGCGCCGGACGGGGGTCCGACCCCACCCGGCGCGGCCACTACCCTTCAGGGCCTGTTCCACGCGCCGCCGCCGAGCCGCCGGGAGCACGAGCTGCTCCACCTGCTCACCACCGCGACCGCGGAGGTGGTGGGAGACGCGTTCCTGCGGACGCTCGTCCGCCACCTCGCGCTGGCCTTCGACGCCGACGTCGCGTTCCTGGCCGAGCACCTCGACGACGGCCGCCGCGCGCGGGCGATCGCCGCCCGCAGCCACGGCGCCGACCTGCCCGAGGGCGATCGAGCCCAGCGCCGACGACGTCGCCGTCCTGCGCATCTTCGCCGCCCGCGCCGCCGCCGAGCTCGAGCGCCGCCGCCACCTGGCCGAGCTGCGCCGGCGCGACGCCGAGGTCGCCGCCGCCCGCGCCCGCGTCCTGGACGCCGCCGACGGCGAGCGCCGCCGCATCGGCCGCGACCTCCACGACGGCGCCCAGCAGCGCGTCGTCGCGCTGGGCCACCTCCTCGGGCTCGTGCGCCGCCAGCTGGGCGACGACGCCCCCACCACCGCGGTGACGATCCTCGACCGCGCGATCGACGAGGCGCGGCTGGCGACCGACGAGCTGCGCGAGCTGGCCCGCGGCCTGCACCCGGCCGGCCTGGCCGAGCTCGGCCTCGGGGCGGCGCTGGAGGCGCTGGCCGGCCGCTCGCCCGTGCCGCTGCGCCTCGGCGACCTGCCCGAGCGCCGCCTGCCCGAGCCGGTCGAGCTCACCGCCTACTACCTGGCCTCCGAGGGCGTGACCAACGCCCACAAGTACGCCGAGGCCACCGAGGTGCGCTTCGAGGTGCTGCTGCGCCCCGACGCGGTGGTGCTGCGGCTCGCCGACGACGGCCGCGGCGGCGCCGACCCGGCCAGGGGCAGCGGACTCGCCGGCCTGCACGACCGCGTGGCGGCGCTCGGCGGCCGCCTCGAGATCGCCAGCCCCCCGGGCGCCGGGACGCGGCTGGAGGCGACGATCCCGCTCGCGCCATGGCGGACGGCCAAGGAGCCGTTCATGGAGTTCGGCCACGACGGCGACGGCGGCCGCGGCCGGGAGCTCATCGACCTCGTCCTCGAGGGCCGCAAGACCGTGACGGTCTCGCTCGCCCGCGAGTGGGAGCTCGAGGGCGGCCTGCCGAGCATCGGCCTGCGGCTCCCGGTCCTCGACCACCACGGTCGCCGCCACGGCATGGTCGAGGTCGTTCGCGTGGGCGTCGTGCCGTTCTCCGACGTCGGCGAGGAGGTCGTCGACGCCGAGGCCGCCGGCGCGCCCTCGATCGCGGCGTGGCGCGAGCGCCAGCGCGCGTTCTACGAGGGCTGCCGCGACGAGATCGCGCTGCTGGTGGGCGAGCCCGGCTGGCGGCTCACGGACGAGGAGCCGATGGTCCTCACCTGGTTCCGCGTCGTCTGACGCGGGCTTCCTAGGGCCTGACCATTGTCCGGCCGATGACCTCGGTCGTGACGTCGAGCCACGTGTACTACCGCCCTCAGGACGAGTGGGCCGGGCGGCTCATCGAGGCCAGCCGCGCGCTGCTGGAGGAGTGCGGCTCGCCGTCCTTCACCGCGGTCGCCGTGACGCGCGAGGGCGCCGTGCACCTCTCCCCGCTGGTCTCGCGCACCATGGACATCGCCCGGCGCGCGGCCCACGACCTCGCCGGCGCCGTGGCGGACGCCACCGTGCACCTGGTCGCCCGCCAGGCCGACTGGAAGGCCGCGCGCTGGACGGTGTGGGACGCGAGCGCCCAGTTCCGGCTCTTCACGCGCGACGAGACGATCGACGCGGCGATCGGCGACCTGTACTTCTAGGCGTCGCTAGGCGACGGCGAGCGCGACCCGGCCGGCCGGGTCCAGCACGGTCACCGCGGCGCGCGAGCCGCGCGCCTCGAAGCCGACGACGACCGCGCGGACGTCCCCGCGGGTCAGCCGGCGCGCCTGCTCGTGCGCGGGGCCCGGGCGGCGGTGCACGCCGGACGCGGCGCGGACCAGGCCGCGCGCGCCGACGAGCGCGACCGCGTACGCGGGCGCCCCGGCCGCCTCGAGCGCCGGACGCACGGCATCGACGATGCGAGCGTGGTCCATGGCCCCGTGGTCGGCCTCCGGGGGCGCCGGCGTACGCGGCGCGGACGGATGGTCGAGTGGTGCTAGGAGCCGGCGCGACGGCGCGGGCCACCGCGCTTGACGGGCGCCCACCGGGTGCCCTTCGCGGAGGTCTCGACGGCCTCGCGCTTGACGCTGCGCGCGGCGCCCAGCTCCTTGCGCAGCTTGACCAGCGCGAGCCGGACGAGGTCGCTCTGGGTGAGCTTGGTCTTCCCCGCCGCGGTCTCGAGCCACGAGATCTCGTCGGAGCCGATGAGGTACGACCGCTGCTTGAGGCCGCTCGGACGCTCGGTTGCCACGTTGTCCTCCTTCTGAGGGTGGTTGGTTCCGCGGCGTCACTTCGCCGTGGCGCGACCGAATCCTTGCCTATGACTCGCAAGAAGGCAACCACCTCGACATGCGAGGTGCGCGAGGTGGTGTGGTTGGGTGCGCGTTCGTGGGGTTCGCTGGGCTCACGGGGCGAGCCGCTCGACCACCCAGCCGCCCTCAGCGGTGCGCCGGTAGCGCAGGCGGTCGTGCAGGCGGTCCTCGCGGCCCTGCCAGAACTCGACGGTCTCCGGCGCGAGGCGCAGCCCGCCCCAGTGCGGCGGCCGCGGGACGTCCTCGGGGTGCTCGGCGGCGAGGCGCTCCGCGACCGCCTCGAGCTCGGACCGCGAGGCGATGACCTGCGACTGCGGGCTCGCCGCCGCGCCGACGCGCGACCCGTAGGGCCGCGAGGCGAAGTACGCGTCGGACTCCTCGGGCGGGACCGGGGCGACCTCCCCGGCGACCACGACCTGGCGCTGCAGCTCGACCCACGGGAAGACCACCGACGCGTACGGGTTCTCGCGCAGGTCGCGTCCCTTGCGCGAGTCGAGGTTGGTGAAGAAGGTCAGGCCGCGCTCGTCGAGGCCCTTGAGCAGCACCGTGCGCGCGCTGGGACGCCCGCGGGCGTCGGCCGTCGCCAGCACCATCGCGTTGGGCTCCAGCAGCTCGGCGGCCTCCCCCAGCCACACGCGCAGCTGCTCCAGCCAGGTCGGCGCCAGGGCCGCCTCGTCGAGGCCGCCGCGCGCGTAGCTGCGGCGCATGGCGGCGAGCTTGTCGGGATCCGGCATGGACGGCGCGCTCACGAGGGGCGAGGATAGGCGCCATGTCCACCCTGCCGCCCGGACCGCGCACGCCGCAGCTGCTGCAGTGGCTCTCCTACGGGCTCCTCCCCTACGCGACGTTCACGCGCGCGGCGGCCCGCTACGGCGACACGTACACGATGCGGATGATGGGCGAGTCCTACGTCGTGCTCGGCGATCCCGAGCACGTCAAGGAGGTCTTCACCGGCAGCCCGGACGACCTCTACAGCGGCGAGGCCAACCGGCCGCTGCGGTCGCTCATCGGCGAGCGCAACGTCCTGCTGCTCGACGGCCCCGAGCACCTGCGCCGCCGCCGGCTCGTGCTGCCGCCGTTCCACGGCGAGCGCATGCGCGCCTACGAGGACGTCGTGCGCGACGTCGCGCGGCGCGAGCTCGCGAGCTGGCCGCAGGGCGCGCCGCTCGCGGTGCTCCCCCACATGCGCGCGATCACCTTCGAGGTCATCCTCCGCGCGGTCTTCGGCGTCGACGAGCGCCCGCGGCTGGCGTCGCTGCAGCAGCGGCTGGACGCGATGCTCGCGTGGCTGACGAACCTCCGGCAGGGGATCATCTTCGGGCTGCTGGGCCCGGAGCGCATGGAGCGCCAGCGGCGCTTCCGCCGCGAGCTGGCCGCCGTCGACGCCGAGGTGCTCGCCCACGTCGCGCAGCGCCGCGCCGACCCCGCGCTCGAGGAGCGCGCCGACGTGCTGTCGATGCTGCTGCTCGCGCGCGACGAGGACGGCCGGCCGCTCACCGACCAGGAGGTCCGCGACGAGCTCGTGACGCTCCTGACCGCCGGCCACGAGACGACGAGCGCGCTGCTGGCGTGGGCGATCCACGACGCGGTCCGCACGCCGGGCGCGATGGACCGGCTGGCCGCGCGCGAGGACGGCTGGGCCGAGGCGGTCGTGCGCGAGTCGCTGCGGCTGCGCCCGCCGATCCCGCTGGTCGTGCGCCGCCTGCAGCGGCCCATGACCATCGCCGGCCTCGACCTGCCCGCCGGCGCCACCGTCGCGCCGTGCGCGGTGCTCGCACACCGCCGCGCCGGCCTGTACCCGGACCCCGAGGCGTTCCGCCCCGAGCGCTTCCTCGGTGCCGCCCCGCCGACCTACGGCTGGCTGCCCTTCGGCGGCGGCGTGCGGCGCTGCATCGGCGCGGCCTTCGCCCAGATGGAGGCCAGGCTGGTGCTCGAGGAGCTGGCCGCCACGTGGCTGCTGCGTCCCGCGAGCCCGCGGCCCGAGCGCGTCGGCCGGCGCGGGATCGTGATCGTCCCCGCGCGCGGCGGGCGCGTCGTCGTCACCGGCCGCCGCCCGGCCCCCGCGCCCGAGCAGGCGCAGGAGCCGGACGTGGCGGTGGCGTAGGGCCGCTAGCGGCCCGACTTCCCGCGGTCGACCGCCGACAGCGCGTCGACGATGCCGTCGACGA
>JACRMD010000039.1:0-992 GCA_016215085.1 Solirubrobacterales bacterium
TCGGCGGCGAAGTGGCGGCGGGCCGCCGCGGCGTCGGCGCGGCCCACCGCGGCGACGTCGCCCCACACGAACGCGCGGGGGAGCACAAGGTCGGCCAGCAGCGAGGAGAGCCACAGGCCGCTCGCGTCGCCGTGCCGCGCGGCCTGCCAGGCGTCGACGGTCAGCGGCCCGGAGAGCGGCCCGCCCGCGCTCGTGGCCTCGGCCAGGCCGTAGAAGGCGGCCAGCCGTGCGTTGCCGGCCTTGATCGCCAGCGGCCCCCAGCGCTCGGGCAGCCGCTCGCGGGTGTCGCGCAGCGCCGCCACGAGGTCCGGCGTGCGCTCGCGGCAGCGGGCGTCGGCCGCGCACAGGCGGCCGTAGCGGCCCAGCAGCGCGTCGGTGTCGCGCGGGTCCCACACAAAGCGGCCGGGCGGGTTGGCGCCGAGCATCACCGAGCGCGCGACGCTCGACGGGTGCCGCCAGGCGAAGACCATCGCGGTGCGCGTGCCGGCGCTCTCGCTGAGCAGGTCGACGCGCCCGTAGCCGAGCGCGCGCCGTGCCGCCTCGAGGTCGTCGGCGCGCTGCGGCAGCGAGTAGCCGGCCAGCGCGACCCCGTCGTCGCGCAGGCGCCGGGCGCAGCGGCGGAACGCCGAGGTGTAGGCCTTGGCCGTCGCGTCGGCGAGCAGGTCGCGCGAGCCGCGCAGCGCGTCGCGCACCTCGGGGCAGTCGAGCCGGGTCGAGCCGTCGACGCCGCGGTAGCCGACGAGCACGACGTCGCGGTGCTCGGCGAAGCGGTCGGCGTGCGAGAACCCCATGTTGCTGATGCCGGGTCCGCCCTCGAGCCGGAAGAGCGGCGCGCGGTGGGGCGCCGAGCGCGCGCGGATCCGCGTCACGGGCAGGGCGATCAGCCGCGAGCGCGGGTCGGCGCGGTCCTCGGGCACGACGAGCGTGCCGCAGTCGGCGCGCAGCGACCCGCCGTCGGTCGCGTGGCGGCACGCGTGCAGGCCGACGAGCTG
>JACRMD010000039.1:1051-20764 GCA_016215085.1 Solirubrobacterales bacterium
CGGCGCGCGCGCCGTCGGGCACGCGCAGCCGGTCCTCGCCGCGGTGCGCCCGCAGCTGCACGAGCAGCAGCCCGGCGGCCGCCACCAGCAGGAGGGCGACGACCCGGCCGGCCGTCGCCCGGCCGGCCAGGTTGGTCGGGTTGCTCGTCGTGGTCATGGGCCGACGCTAGGCGCGGCAGGGTGCGCGCACATCGTCGGCGCGGGCGATCCCGGTCGTCCGCCGTGGCGAGGGGCGTCTCCTCCTCCAGGAGGAGGCGCGGGCCGGCGCCCTGGGCTACGGTCGCCTCGTGACCGGCCTCCTGCAGCGCGCCCGCGGCCGCGGCCCCGACGTCCTCGTCGTCGCGCTGGCCGTCGCCGGCGCGCTGGCCGCCGCGCTGTCCGGCGGCGAGGACGCGCCCGGCGTCGCGCCCGGCGTCGCCGCGCTGGCGGCCGTGGCGGTCGCGCTCCCGCTGCTGGCCCGCCGCCGGTGGCCGTTCGGCGCGCCGGTCGCCGTGTGGGCGGCTGGCGCGGGCCTCGCGCTCGCCGACGGCCGGTTCATCAGCAATTCGGTCAGCAGCTACGTCGCCGGCATGGCCGCCGCGTTCCTGCTGGGCAGCCTGCGCGACCCCGCCCGGGCGCGGCTCGGGCTGGCGGTCGTGCTGGGCGGCGCCGTGGTGATCGCCACGCAGCTGCCCGACCACAGCGCCGGCGACGTCGTCGCGGTGCCGGCCATCTTCGCGGTCGCGTGGCTGGCGGGCACGGCGCAGCGCCAGCGGGCCGAGCAGGCCGAGGCCGCCGAGGAGCGGGCGGCGCGGGCCGAGCGCGAGCGCGAGGCGGCGGCCCGCCTCGCGGTCGCCGAGGAGCGCGTGCGCATCGCCCGCGAGCTGCACGACATCGTCGCCCACGCGGTCAGCGTCATGGTCCTGCAGACCGGCGCGGTCCGCCACCGCCTGCCGCCGGAGGGCGAGGACGCCGCGGCGCTGCGCCAGGTCGAGGAGACCGGCCGCGGGGCGATGGCCGAGATGCGCAAGCTGCTCGGCGCGCTGCGGCGGCCCGACGAGGACGCGGAGCTGGCGCCGCAGCCCGGCCTCGGGCGGCTCGGCGAGCTGGTCGACGAGGTGCGCCGCGCCGGCCTGGACGTGGAGCTGCGCGTCGACGGGCCCGCGGCCGGGCTGCCCGAGGCGGTCGACGTGTCGGCCTACCGCATCGTGCAGGAGGGGCTGACGAACACGCTCAAGCACGCGCACGCCTCGCACGCCGACGTCCACGTCCGCTGCGACGAGCACGAGGTGCGCATCGAGGTCCGCGACGACGGCGCGGGCGACCGCGGCGGGGCGGGGCACGGGCTCGTCGGCGTCCGCGAGCGCGTCGCGGTCTACGGCGGGGACCTGCACGCCGGCACCGCCGAGGGCGGCGGCTTCGCGCTCACCGCGCGGCTGCCGCTGGACGGGCTGCGCGCATGACCATCCGCGTGCTCGTCGCCGACGACCAGTCGATGGTCCGCGCGGGCTTCCGGATGCTGCTCGCGGGCCAGGAGGACATCGAGGTGGTGGCGGAGGCGGGCACCGGCCTGGAGGCCGTCCACCAGGCGGCGCGCTTCCGGCCCACGGTCGTGCTCATGGACATCCGCATGCCCGAGCTCGACGGGATCGAGGCGACGCGGCGCATCCTCGAGCGCACCCCGCAGACGCGCGTCCTGATCCTCACCACGTTCGACCTCGACGAGTACATCTACAACGCGCTGCAGGCGGGGGCCAGCGGCTTCGTGCTCAAGGACGACCCGCCCGAGCAGCTGCTCGCCGCGGTGCGCACGGTCGCCGCGGGCGACGCGCTGCTGTCGCCCGCGGTCACGCGCCGCGTCATCGAGCAGTTCGCCGCGCCGCCGCGCCCCGCGCCGCCGCCCGCCTACGAGGAGCTGACGGCGCGCGAGCGCGAGATCTTCCGGCTGCTGGCCGAGGGGATGTCCAACGCGGAGATCGCCGAGCGGCTGGTGATCGGCGACACGACGGTCAAGACGCACGTCACGCACGTGCTCCAGAAGCTCGGCCTGCGCGACCGCGTGCAGGCGGTCGTGCTCGCCCACCGGACCGGGCTCGTCGAGCGCTAGGCCCGACGAGGGGGCACGGGCTCAGCTCTGGGAGCCGACCGGGTCCGGGACGATCCGGATGTAGGGCTTGGGCTCCTCCCACCCGTCCGGAAAGCGCTCCTTGGCCTGGTCGTTGCTGACCGAGCCGGCGATGATCACCGGATCGCCGGGCTGCCACTGCGCCGGCGTCGTGAGCTGGTGCTCGGCGGTGAGCTTGAGCGAGTCCAGGACGCGCAGGACCTCGTCGAAGTTGCGGCCGGTGGTCATGGGGTAGATGAGCACCAGCTTGATCTTCTTGTCCGGGCCGATGACGAAGACGTTGCGAAGCGTCGCGTTCTGGGCCGGCGTGCGCGCCGTCGGGTCGCCCTCGACGTCGGCCGGCAGCATCCCGTAGGCCTTGCTCACCGCGTGGTCGGTGTCGGCGATGATGGGGTAGTTGACCTCGGCGCCCTGGGTCTCGGCGATGTCCTTGGACCAGTCGCTGCTGCCCTCCACCGGGTCGGTCGAGATCGCGATGATCTTCGCGCCGCGGCGGTCGAACTCGGGCTTGATGCTCGCCATGTAGCCGAGCTCGGTCGTGCACACGGGGGTGAAGGCGCGCGGGTGCGAGAAGAGCACCGCCCACGAGTCGCCGATCCAGTCGTGGAAGCTGATGCGGCCCTCGGTGGTGTCGGCCTCGAAGTCGGGTGCGTTGTCGCCGATCGTGAGCATGGGAGTCCTCCAGGGCGGTTGGCGGGGAGAAGGACGAAACCTACCAAACCCGACCCGGGTAGTGGGGTTTACCCGTGGAGGTCGGGCACGCTCACCGGTCGTCGTCGCGCCGGCGCCGCAGCACCCAGCGGTCGACGAGCGCCGCGACCCAGGTGCCCAGCGCGACGACGGTCGCCAGGCCCATCAGCCGCGCTCCGCGCAGAGGGCGCCGACGGCGGGGGCCAGCACGTCCAGCACCTCGTCGAGCTCCGCGTCGCGCAGCCGCGGCAGGGTGCCGCCGGCCCGCGCGAGCGAGAGCCCGAGGGCCATGGCGACCAGCACCTCGGCGCGCAGCTCCGGGTCGCCCGCGCCCTGCAGCGTCGCGGCGAGCGGGCGCACCGTGCGCGCGGCGAGGATGTCGCGGACCTGCTCGCGCATCGCGTCGGTGAGCGTCGCGCTCACGGTGGCCCGCGCGATCGGGCCCAGGCCGCGGGTCTCGGACTTGCGCAGGACGCGCTCGACCAGGGCGTACGGGTCGGTCGCGGGCTCGGGCGGGGCGGCCTCGGCGACGGTCGCGAGGTACAGGCCCTCCTTGCCGCCGAAGTAGCGCGCGATCAGCGCGGGGTCGGTGCCCGCGCGCTCGCCGATCTCGCGGGTCGTCGTGGCGTCGTACCCGCGCGCGTCGAAGAGCTCGGTCGCCGCTTCGAGCAGGGCCTGCCGGCTGGCCTGCGCGTCGTAGCGCCGGCGGGCGGCGGGGCGGCCCTTGTCAGCGGTTGATGACATCGCTTGGTGACGGTACCAGCCGCCGGGATTCGCCCGGACGCGCAAGGCCGTGGTTTCCACGGATGCCGCGCGGCCCCGGAACCGGAAGGCTGTTCCCAACACGCCGGACCGCAACCCGGGAGGGCAAGACCCCACACAGCCCGGGAGTACGTCATCCCGACCAGGCGTACACGGCCTGGGACTCGGTAGAGCATCAGGGCGGTTCGAGAGCGGCAGACCATGGAGCGGGCGTTCGCCCGCTCCACTGCTGTCCGGGGCTACTCCACCTTGAACGCCCCGCGCATCCAGGGGTGGATCACGCAGAAGTACGCGTACTTGCCGGGTGGCAGGTCCTTCGGCGTCTGGGCCACCGGGTTGGTGCTGCCGCCGTCGATCGGGTCGTGGCCCATCGTGCCCGAGTGCCAGCGGCCGTCGGGCTGCGGGTAGTTGCCGACGTACTGCCCGTTGCACGGCCACGGGCAGGTGGTCACCGAGTGGCGGATGCCCGCGGCCTGGTCGGCGTTGACGAACGTCAGCGAGGTGCCGCGCGGCACCACCGCGATCTCGCCCGGGTCGCTCGACCCCGCGGTCCGGTTGCCCGGGACGTAGGAGAAGTTGGCGATCGTCACCCGGTCGGTCGCGACCGGCCGCGGCTCGCCGTCCTCGGGCAGGTCGCAGGCCTCGAGCCCCTTGAGCCCGCACAGGGGGTCGGGGTGGAAGCGCCACGGCCGGTTCGGCACGCCCTCGGCCGGGTCGGCCGGGAGCGTGGTGACCACCCGGCGCACGCGCTCGCGCACCACGCGGCGCGTGCACACGCGGCGGCGCTTCTTGCTGCCCTTGCGCCTGACGGTGCGGCAGCTGCGCTCGGTCTTGGTGCGCGTCACCTTCTCGGTCCGGACCGACCGCTCGCCGGCCGGGCCGACGATCTCCGTGCGGCAGCGCCCGCGCGGCGGCTGGTGCTCGTCGACGTAGACCCCGAGGTGCTGCATGACCGCGTACCAGGCGTGGTCCTTGTTCTCGTAGGTCGCGCTGATCCGCAGGCGGTCGCCCTTGTGGATCGGGGCGCGGAAGCCGGGGTTGGTGACCTCCATCTGGAAGTCCTCGCTGAGCGGCGTCACCCGGTTGATCGCGTCGCCGCGGTACATCATCGTGCCGCCGTAGCCGCGGCCGTCGTCGGGGCACGGGTGCTCCTTGGGCCCGTAGTTCTCGACGGTCAGGTTGATGCCGCCCGGGTGCAGGTGGCCGCCCATGCCGATGATCGTGCCGTCGACGGTCGACGTCCACTCGACGACCTTGCCGCTCTCCTTGGCGTACTCGTGCACGCCGTCGCCGCCCGGGTCGCGCGGGACGTCGTAGGTGCGGCCGAACAGGACGCCGCTGACGTCGTGGTGGGGCCGGCCGGTCTTCTTGGTCAGCTCCTCGGGCGTCCCGTGCAGGAACGTCACGTCGAGCATGATGTACACCTCGAGCGGCGCGGCGGTCTTGTTGTGCAGCATGTAGATCATCAGCTGCGGGTTGCCGCGCTTGATGTAGGCGCCGTACACCGGCCCGTGCGGATCGGCCGCGGTGCGCTCCTGGAAGTCGCCGCGGGTCTCCTCGTCGCCGTTGCCGAACACCCACTCCGTGTTGCCCTGGGTGTAGTTGTCCTCCTTGTTGCCCGGATCCAGCGCGAACCAGTGCGCGTGGTGGATGTGGCCCTCCATGTGCGACGGCTCGGACATGTCGCTCACGCGCCGCATGCTCGGCTCGACCGAGAGCAGCATGCCGCCGTTGACGGGCAGCTCGACGTCGGCGCGGTTGAGGTCCTGCCCGGGCGGCACCACGTACTGGCCGAAGTAGAACGTGCGCTTCTCCTTCGTGCCGACCGGCTTGGGGACGAAGCGGTTGGCGCGGCGGATGCTCTCGAGATCGTAGCCGCGCAGGAAATTGCGGGCATCGATGCCGCGCGTGACGTGCTCGACGACCCGCCGGATCGCGTCGGGCCCGCGCCGGCGCTTGCCCTTGCGCTTGACCTTGCGGGTGCTCAGCACGCGCCGCTTGACGGTCTCGGTCGGCGTGCACTCGCCCTTCTTGACGCCCTCCATCCGCGGCTCGTCGCCCTCGTTGGCGTAGCCGCCGCCCCCGAGCTCCTTGCGCGGCCGGTAGGCCACGAGGTAGCCCGAGCCGCCCTGCGTGCCGGTCGCGGTGAAGACCGAGCCGCCGGCGATCGCGACGCCCGCCCACGAGGGCGAGCCGAGCGGGATCTTGGCCAGCACGGCGCCGGTGGCCGCCTCACGCGCGGTGAGGTGGCCGGTCATGTCGGTGTTGTAGACGACCCCGTTGGCGGTCGACGTGGCGTTGAAGTGCAGCGGGCCCACGTCGCTGGAGAGCCACGCGTGGCGGCCCGCCATGTCGAGCGCCCACTGCTCGCCGCCGATGGTGTCCGGGCCGTAGACCCGCGTGCCGTCGGTCGCCGTCGAGCCGACGATGCCGCCGACGAAGATGCCCGGCGGCGCGGTCATCGCGCTCCACACCGGGTCCATCGTCTGGCGGTCCAGCGCCCAGTAGGTCCCGGACTTCTGGCCCTCGCCGACCAGCCGGCGGCCGCCGGCGCCCTCCAGCAGCTGCGGCGAGGCGCCGAAGTCGTGGTCGGGCCCGGCGCCGAAGCGGTTCTCGGTGCCGTTCCACACGTCGCCGGCGGTCGCCTGGAAGTGGTCGACGATCGCGCCGGTGCGCGCGTCGAGCGCGACCATCGAGTCGGTGGTGTCGGCCGCGGGCTCGTGGTAGGCGTTGCCCGTGCCGACGAAGACGCGGCCGGCGGTGACGTCCACCGCGGGCGTCGTCCACACCGAGCCGCCGTCGTGGCCCTCGGGCACCATGTAGGTCTTCCAGCGCACGCTGCCCGTGCGGACGTCGAGCGCCACCACCGCGCCGCGCACGCTCACCGCGGGGTCGCCCGTCTCGCCGAACAGCGCGGAGACGCCCATGTACACCGTGTCGCCCGCGACCGTCGGGCTGCCGTACACGTCGGCGTTCTTCTGGGTGTCGAGCACGGTCTCCCACAGCACCCTGCCCGTCGCCCGGTCCAGCGCGACGAGCCTCGGCGCGTCGGTGCGAGCCACCGGGACGATGACGCGGTCGCCGGCGATGGCCGCGGTGCCGTTGACGGGCGCGCCGACGTCGCGCGTCCACTTCACCTTGCCGGTGGTCGCGTTCAGCGCGTGGACCCAGCCCTTGTTCGTCCCCGCCACGAGCGTGTTCTTCGCGACGACCGGCGTGCCGGTGAAGTCGCCCTTGCGCGACCAGTAGCTCCACACGGGGCCGAGCGTCGGCACCTCGGCGAGCGACGGCCCGGCGGTGCCGCCGTTGCGCGAGCCGCCCACGTCCTTGCCGTACAGCGGCCACTCGCCGTCGCCGAGCGCCGAGACCTCCGCCTGGGGGACGAGGTCGATCGGATCGGGCGCGTTGCCCTCCAGGCCGGGCAGGCCGTCGGGCGTCGTGAGCCCGGGCGTCTCGCCGCCGCCGGCGGGGGCGACGGTGAGCGCGCCGCGCATCCACGAGTGCAGCGTGCAGTGGAACTGGTACGTGCCGGGCGAGAGCTTCTCGACGCCGCGCACGGGCACCGACTCGCCGGCGCCGGCGAGGTCGCTCTCGAAGAGGCCCTGCTCGGAGTCGAGGTCGTGCTCGGCGAGCGTGTCGAGGTTCGTGAGCTTCAGCGTGTCGCCCTGGCCGACGGCCAACGCGGGCGTCGCGTAGTTCAGCGCCGCCGAGTAGGCCTGCTGCTCGGCGGCGGAGGCCGCCCCGGCTCCCGCGCCGCCCGCCGCCACCGCGCTCGCCAGCACTGCGAGCATCCCGCGACCACCGCGCATCCTCGACACCTGCTCGACCCCCGTCTCCGCCCGTCGGACCGGCCGCACGACACGGTGGCAAGCGGCCAGGCGCCAGTTTGCCAGAAACAGGCGCGTTGAAACCGCAACGGTCAGCGCGCGCCGAACCAGTGCACGACCTCGAGGGCCAGGCCGACCTGGAGGCTGCGGCCGTCCAGCGGGGCGGGCAGGAGCTGCTCGGCGCGCGCGAGGCGGTTGAGGATCGTGTTGCGGTGGGTGAAGAGCACCTTGGCGGTGCGGCTGGCGTTGTGCGCCTCGCGCAGGTACGTGCGCAGCGTCTCGCGCAGCTCCGCGTCGGCGCGCGCCAGCGGCCCGAGCGTGCGCTCGACGAACTCGTGCACCCGCTCCTCGTCCTGGGTGGCGAGCGCGACGACCTGGACGTCGTCGTAGCTGGCCAGCTGGACGTCGGTGGTCGTCCGGTGCAGGAGCCGCTGGGTGGCGAGCGCGTCGAGGTGGCTGCGCCGGAACCCGTCCATGCCCTCCGCGGTCGGGCCGAGCGCCACCCGCACCGCGGGGAGCGCGGCGAGCTCGGCCTGGACCAGGGCGAGGTCCGGCCCGGCGTCGCCGGCGACCCAGGTCCACAGCGACCCGGCGCTGGCGACGACGGTGAAGGGGCGCCGCGCGCCGGCCGCCCGCGCGAGCGCCTCGGCCACCTGCTCGAGCGCGACCTGGTCGGCCTCCGGCGCGTCGCTGAACACGATGGCGGCGGTGTGGTGGCGGTCGAGCGCGTAGCCGAGGCGGGTGGCGGCGCGGTCGGCGGAGATCGGCGCGCCCTCGAGGATGAGCGTCACGACCTCGAGGCGCTCGGCGTGCGTGCCGCGGGTCAGCCGCTCGCGCTCGCGCTCGATGTGCTCCGCGGTGATCGCGAGCGTCTCGTCGACGAAGGTGAAGATCGACCGCGCCGTGACGTCGAGCAGCTCGCCGAGCTCGGCGGGGTCGGCGGTGAGCGTGAAGGCCAGCGCCATCCACTGGCGCCACGCGGTGTTCTGGCCGGTGCGGTAGGCGTCCAGCGTCGAGTAGTCCAGGCCGCGGCGGACCACGTCGCGCGCGATCGCCAGCGCCTCCGGGCCGGGGTTGGCGGGGACGCGCTCGCCGGGCGCCCGCACGTTGGCCTCGGCCCAGGCCAGGAGGTTGGCCCGGTTGGCGCGGCGGATCGCCTCCACCAGCGCGGGGTCGGCGAGCAGCGTGGGGTCGGCGTTGTCGAGCGTGGCGTGGTCGACGGCGTCGACGACGTCGTCGGGCGCGGCGAGCAGCAGCTCGGCGGCGGTGCGGATGAGCTCGGCGACCCGCGGCGTGGGCCGATCCCAGCCGATGGTGGTGGCCATGGGCGCGAGCGTACCGGCTGCTGGGCACCCTGCACAACACACCGTGTCAACTTGGGGCACTCCGCCCATCGATTCCTCGCGCGCGCACGGGCACCATGCCGCCATGACGCCGAGCGCCGCCGTTCCCGCCACCGCCGTCGAGCACGTCGACGTCCTGATCGTCGGCGCGGGCCTCTCGGGCATCGGCGCCGCCTGGCACCTGCAGGACAAGCAGCCCGGACGCACCTACGCGATCCTCGAGGCGCGCGAGGCCAGCGGCGGGACGTGGGACCTCTTCCGCTACCCGGGCATCCGCTCGGACTCCGACCTGTCGACGTTCGCGTACGCCTTCAAGCCGTGGACCGGCGAGAAGGCGATCGCCGACGGGCCCGACATCCTGCGCTACCTGCGCGAGACCGCGGCCGAGGCCGGCATCGACCGCCACATCCGCTACGGCCACAAGGTCGTGCGCGCGTCGTGGTCGGGCGAGGACGCGCGCTGGACGGTGGAGGCGCAGCGCGCGGACTCCGGCGAGACCGTGCGCATGACCGCGGGCTGGCTGTTCTGCGCCAGCGGCTACTACCGCTACGACGAGGGCTACACGCCGCGCTTCGAGGGCGTCGAGGACTTCCGCGGCCAGGTGGTCCACCCGCAGCACTGGCCCGAGGACCTCGACGTCGCCGGCAAGCGCATCGCGGTGATCGGCAGCGGCGCCACCGCGGTGACGCTGGTGCCCGCGCTGGTCGCGCAGGGCGCCCACGTGGTCCAGGTCCAGCGGTCGCCCTCCTACGTCATGACGCTGCCGTCGCGCGACGTCGTCGCCGACAAGCTCCGGCAGTGGTTCGGCGACCAGCGCGGCCATGAGCTCACGCGCCGCAAGAACATCTGGCGCCAGCGCAAGCTGTACGCCTTCTGCCAGAGGCGGCCGAAGCTCGCCCGCCGGCTCATCCGCTGGATCACCGCCAGGCAGCTGCCGGGCTTCGACGTCGACACGCACTTCAACCCCACGTACGACCCGTGGGACCAGCGCCTGTGCGCGGTCCCCGACGGCGACCTGTTCAAGGCGCTGCGCCGCGGGCAGGCCGAGATCGTCACCGACGGGATCGAGACGTTCACCGAGCGCGGGCTGCGGCTCGCATCGGGCCAGGAGCTCGAGGCCGACGTCATCGTCACGGCCACCGGCCTCAACCTCCTCATCTTCGGGGGCGCCGAGCTCGAGGTCGACGGCGACCCCGTGTCGGTCCCCGACGCGCTGGCCTTCCGCGGGATGATGCTCAGCGGCGTCCCGAACTTCGCGTTCGCGATCGGCTACACCAACTCGTCCTGGACGCTGAAGGTCGACCTGGTGTGCGAGCACCTCTGCCGGCTCATGACCTACATGGACGAGTGCGGCCTCGACACGGTGGTCCCGGTCAACGACGACCCGGCGATGCCGACGCGGCCGCTGCTGGACTTCGGCGCCGGCTACGTGCTGCGGTCGCTGCACGAGCTGCCCAAGCAGGGCGCGCGCTCCCCGTGGCACCTGGCCATGGACTACAACGAGGACGTCCGCCACCTGCGCGACGCGCCGGTCGCCGACCCGGCGCTGCGCTTCTCGCAGTCCGACGCGGGCGCGGTGCACGACGGCGAGCCGGTCCTCGAGGCCGCCGCGTGAGCGCGGTCGCCGACGAGGACCGCCGGCGGCTCTACGGCGGTGCCGAAGCTCCACCCGGCACCTGGACGGGGACGGTGCGGGCCGCCGCGAAGGTGCACGGCGACTGGAAGCCCAAGGGCAGGTTCACGATGACCTTGGTCATCACCCGGCTGCAGGTCGGCAAGCCGGCGGGGACCGTGCGCTACAACGGCGACGCCTGCCCGAGTACCAACACGGCGGTGGCTCGGCGGGCGACGGGCCGGCTCGCGCGGCGCTGAGCGCGGTCACGGGGCTCACGCGCCGGCGCCGAACGCGATGGCGACCTTGACGTCGTCGTCGCGGCGCTCCAGCGCGTCCTGCCAGTCCTCGAGCGGCACCCAGCGCGTGACCAGCCGCTCGAGCCAGCCGCGGTCGGCGGCGGCGAGCGCCTCGCCGGCGAGCTCGTAGTGGCGGCGGTTGGCGTTGACCGAGCCGAAGACGACGTCGTTCTCGAGCACGAGCTCGCGGTTGAGCGCGGCGGCGTCGATGGCGATCTTGCGCCCCGACGCGGACACGCCGGTCAGGCAGACGATGCCGCACGGGCGCGTGAGGTCCAGCACGTCGAGGACGACCGGCCCGGCGCCCGTGGCCTCCACGACGACGTCCACCGGACCCACGTCGCCGACCTCGCCATGGTGGTAGGTCCCGCCGAGCGCCTCGACGAGCGCGGGCTTCGGGCCCTCCTCATGCCGGTCGAACACGTGGACGTCGAAGCCGCGCTGGGCGGCGAGCAGCGCGGCGAGCAGGCCGATCGGGCCGGCGCCGGTGACCAGCACCTTGTCGAGGCGGGTGCACGCGCGCGCGGAGATCCGCTCGATCTGGTCCCAGGCCTTCGCCACGACGCTGGTGGGCTCGATGAGGACGCCCAGGCGGCCCAGCGCGGGGTCGACCTTCACGGCGAAGTCCGGCTCGACGCGCCAGCGCTCGGCCCCGTAGCCGTCGAGCTCCTTGATGCCGCGCTCGGTGTAGCGGCCGTTGCGGCACTGGTCCCACTCGCCGGCGGCGCAGCACGGGCACGGCTCGGGGTCGGGGCGGCGGACGATGCCGACGACGAGGTCGCCGGGCGCCACCGGCGCGCCGTCGGGCGCCTCGAGCACGCGGCCCAGCGACTCGTGGCCGAGCACGAGGTGGTCGCGGCCGATCTCCGCGTCGGTGCCGCAGACGCCCATGGCGACGGCCTCGGCGAGGACGGCGCCGGCGCTCTCGGGCGGCTCGTCGACGTCGTCGAGCCGGGCCGAGCCGGCCTGGCCGGGGACCACCGTGATCGCGCGCATCGAGGGGCGTTGTACCCCGCGGCGGCGGGAACCCGGGGGACATGAGCGAGACCGTCGCCCAGTTCACCCTCCGGCGGCTGGAGGTCCCGCCGCTGCCGCCGCACATCACCGTCGAGCAGGCCCGCAAGCTCGCGTCGGCCCTGGCCCACGGCGACCCCGAGCGCGGGCGGATCGTCAAGGAGTCCCTGCGCGGCAAGCTCCACGAGTTCCTGGCCCGATGACCCGATGACCCGCTGGACGGCCCGCCGCCCGCGCGCGCGAGCGGGCATGATGGCGCCCCATGCCCGTCGACCCCACCGGCGCCGACCTCAAGCGCTACCTCCAGGAGGACCCCGGCGGTCCCGTCGTGATGCTCAACCTGCTGCGGTTCGCCGAGGGCGGCCGCGCGGGCTACGACGAGTACGCGCGCGCGATCGTCCCGTTCCTGGACCGCGTCGGCGGGCGCATCGTCTACGCCGGCGATTGCGCGACGGCGCTCGTGGCGCCCGACGGCCACGACTGGGACGCGGTGCTGCTCGTCGAGTACCCGAGCCGCGAGGCGTTCTCGCGGATGGTCGCCGACCCCGAGTACCAGCAGATCACCGGGCTGCGGACGGCCGCGCTCTCCGAGGCCGTCCTCCAGGCCACGACGCCCTGGGCGGCCTGAGCGCCGTCGCATCCATCCCGTGCACCCCGGTGTGCGCCTGCCCGTCGGCGGGCAGGCGTCGGAGGTGACCGTGCTCGCCGAGGCGTTCGACGACACCTGGTGATGAAGCGCGTCCGCCTGGAGCTGCGTCGCCGCGACCTCCATCCCCTGCGCGGCTTCGGCGGCGAGGTCGTCGAGCGCGCGGAGGACGGGCGGCTGGTGCCCAGGAGATGACGCCCGCCGCGCGGCACGTGGACGCTCGCGGGTCCGGGTAGGGCCAGGAGCATGACCACCATCTCCGCGACCGCCTCGGGCACGTTCGCCATCGGCGGCGACCTGACCGTCACGCGCCTGGGCTACGGCGCCATGCGCATCACCGGCGACGGCGTCTGGGGCCCGCCGAAGGACCCCGACGAGGCGCGCCGCGTGCTGCGACGGCTGCCGGAGCTGGGGATCGACTTCATCGACACCGCCGACTCCTACGGGCCGTTCGTCTCCGAGGACCTCATCGCCGAGGTGCTGCACCCCTACGACGGCATGACCGTCGCCACCAAGGGCGGGCTCACGCGCTCGGGCCCGGGCGAGTGGCCGATCCTCGGCCGCCCGGAGTACCTGCGCCAGTGCTGCCTGATGAGCCTGCGGCGGCTCGGCGTCGAGACGATCGACCTCTACCAGCTGCACCGCATCGACCCGAAGGTCGACCGCGACGAGCAGTTCGCCGAGCTCGCCAGGCTTCAGCAGGAGGGCAAGGTCCGCCACCTCGGGCTCTCGCAGGTCTCCGTCGAGGAGATCGAGGCCGCGGGCAAGCACTTCGAGGTCGCGACGGTCCAGAACCTCTACAACCTGACCGACCGCTCCTCCGAGGACGTCCTGGCGCACTGCGAGCAGCACGGCATCGGCTTCATCCCGTGGTTCCCGCTGGCCGCCGGCGAGCTCGCCAAGCCCGGCCACGCGGCGGCGGAGATCGCCGAGGCCCACGACGCGACGCCCGGCCAGGTCGCGCTGGCGTGGCTGCTGGCCAAGAGCCCCGTGATGCTCCCGATCCCCGGCACCGGCTCGGTCGCCCACCTCGAGGAGAACGTCGCCGCGGCGGACCTGCGGCTGAGCGACGAGGAGCTGCGCCGGCTGGACGAGGCCTCGGGGTGAGGCTCGAGGCCTGGACCGCGCGGGTACTGGGCTAGCCCCAGACCTCGTCGGCGGTCTCGACGATCAGCGCGAGCTTGGCCAGCTGGTCGTCGCGCGTGAGCTCGTTGCCCTCGGAGGTCGACGAGAACCCGCACTGCGGCGACAGGCACAGCTGGTCGACGTCGACGTACCGCGAGGCCTCCTCGATGCGGCGCTTGAGCACGTCCTTGTCCTCGAGCTCCGGCCGCTTGGTCGTGACGAGCCCGAGCACGACGACCTTGCCCGGCGGCACGAAGCGCAGCGGCTCGAAGCCGCCCGAGCGCTCGTCGTCCCACTCCATGAAGAACCCGTCGACCTCCAGCTGGCCGAACAGCGCCTCGGCGACGAAGTCGTAGCCGCCGCTGGCGACCCACGACGAGCGGAAGTTGCCGCGGCACATGTGCGTGGTGACGGCCATGCCCTCGGGCCGGCCCGCCAGCGCGCGGTTGATGTTGGCGATGTAGGTCTCGTGCTGGTGCTCGGGGTCGCCGCCGATGTCGGCCACGTGCCGGCGCTGCTCAGGGTCGTTGAGGTAGGCGAGGCTCGTGTCGTCGAACTGCAGGTAGGTGCAGCCGAGCTCGCCCAGCCGGCGGACCTCCTCGGCGTAGGCGGCGGTGAGGTCCTCCCAGAACCGGTCCATGTCGGGGTAGACGTCCTCGTCGATCGAGGCGCGGCCGCCGCGGTAGTGGACCATGCTCGGCGACGGGATCGTGAGCTTGGGCGTCGCGTGCTCGACGGTCTCCTGCAGGAAGCGGAACGCCTCGCCGAAGATGGTGTGCTCGAGGCCCAGCGGGGCGCCGACGTGCAGCGACGGCGGCGCGAACTCGATGTCGCCCCGCTCGTTGTGGAACTGCACCTTCAGCGAGCTGTCGGTGACCTTCTCGATGCCGCCGAGCTGGTAGATGAAGTCCATGTGCCAGGACGCGCGGCGGAACTCGCCGTCGGTGGCGCTGCGCAGGCCGACGGCCTCCTGGTCGCGCACGACCTGGCGGATCGCCTCGTCCTCGCGCGCCGCCAGCTCGGCGTCGTCGATCCGGCCGGCGGCGTGCTCCTCGCGGGCGGCGAGCAGCTCCTTGGGGCGCAGGAGGCTGCCGACGTGGTCGGCGCGGAAGGGCGGCGAGGTGCGGTGGGCCATGGTCACGCCGATACCCGTGGGGTCTCACGGCGCAACCACGGCCCGGTCCGCCTAGGCCCCGGCGGGGATGCGGTGGCTGGCGACGAACCGCTCCTCCGGGTCCCACGTGGCGCGCACGGCGCGCAGGCGCTCGTACACGCCCTCGCCGTACGAGGACGACGCGTCGCCCCCGCGCTCGGCGAAGTTCATGTACCTGGTCCCGGTCGACCACGGGGCCATGGCGGCCAGCATCTCGTCGAGCCGCCGGTGCAGCGCCTCGGCGTCCTCGGGACCCATCGGCACGCCGACGCCGAAGAGCAGGAACTCGCCCTCGAACGACGCGCGGGCGCCCGCGCCCGGGGCCACGCGGCCCAGCGCGCCGCCGGCCTGCCGGACCTCGGCGAACAGCAGCGGCGCGACCTCCGCCGGGTCCACGACGGCCAGCAGCGCGTCGATCGCCGCATCGTCGAGGTCGTGCAGGCAGGTCGTGTCGCCGATGGCCGGGACGGGCGCCGGCGGGTCCATGTGGATCTCCAGCAGGCCGGCCGGCGGCATGGTCGCCCACGTGTCCATCATCGGCGTGCCGACGGCGCGAAACCCGCGCAGCATCGCCTCGGCCTCGGGCGCGTCGGCCAGCACGGCGCCGTCGACCACGACCACGGGGACGTCGCGCAGCGGCTCGGGGACGTCGGGCAGCGGCGGCAGGCGCAGCAGGCGCAGGGAGGTCGTCACGGCGTCGGGCGCGTCGCGCGACCAGTCGGCCCACGCGCGGACGACGTCGCCGGCCTGGTCGGCGGACCAGATCGTCATGCCGCCGAAGACCTCGGTGATCGGGAACAGCTCGATCTCGATCGCCGTGACGACGCCGAAGTTCCCGCCGCCGCCGCGCAGCGCCCAGAACAGCTCGGGCTCGTTGCGGTGATCGGTGCGCAGGAGGCGCCCGTCGGCGGTGACGAGCTCGATCGCGTGGACGTTGTTGGTGGACAGGCCCTTCTCGCGCGCCAGCCAGCTGGCGCCGCCGCCGAGCGTGTAGCCGACGACGCCGACGTCGAACGAGGAGCCCGAGAGCGCGGCGAGGCCGTACGGGGTCACCGCGTCGACGACGTCCTGCCAGATCGCGCCGGCGCCGACCCGGGCGCGCTGGGCCACGGGGTCGACGACGACGCCGCCGATGGCCGTGCGCAGCAGCAGCGCGTCCTCCATCGCCGGCACCGCGGAGGCGAGGTGGCCGGTGCCCTGCGGCACGACGCGCAGGCCCTCGGCGGCGGCGAGCCTCACGGCGGCGACGACCTCGTCGGCGGTGCGCGCGACCACGACGGCGGCGGGGCGCTGGTCGGCGGCGAGGTTCCAGGCCCGGCGGGCCTCGTCGTAGTGCTCGTGGCCGGGCCGGATCGCGCCGGAGGGCAGGGAGGACGCGGGGTCGCGGGCGAGGATCGGGACTGCCGGGGGCGGGAGCGTGGGGAGGGAGGACGTGGGGGTCATGGGCAGCGAGGGTGCCGCAGCGACGGCCCGCCGCCCATCCCGCGACGCTGGGCATTTCAGGGCGGCTGACCCCCCTCAAGTGGGGGGTTGGCCACATCGCCGGCGAGCGGCGGCGCGCCTACGGTGCCCCCATGACCACGAGCTCCCGGAATGCGGTGGCACGCGTGGAGGCCCTCTGCGAGGCCGGGCTGCCGGCCCAGCCGCTCATCGAGCGCCTGGCCGAGGAGCTCAAGCGCGCGGTCCGCACCGACGGCTTCTTCATCGCCGCGACCGACCCGTACACGCTGCTCGGCCTTGGCGCCGGCATCGTGCACGACATGCCCGGGACGGTCTGCCAGCCCTTCTGGTCGCTGGAGTTCGAGGTGCCCGACTACAACAAGTTCGCCGACCTCGCCGAGGGTCCGCAGCAGGTGGCCGACCTGCACGCCGCCACGGGCGGTCGGCCGCAGCGCAGCGCGCGCTGGCGCGAGCTGCGCACGCACATGGACGCCGACGCCGAGCTGCGCGCCGCGTTCACGGCGGGCGGCCGCACCTGGGGCGTGCTGCACGCCACCCGGTCGGGCGGCGTGGGCGGCTTCGCGCCCGACGAGGTCGCGTTCGTGGAGGCCATCGCGCCGCACGTCGGCCGCGGCCTGCGCGCGGCGCTCGTCGCCCACCCGGCCACCAACCCGGTGCTGCGCGGGCCGGGCATGGCGCTGCTGGACGCCGAGCAGCGCCTCGTGTCGGCGACCGCCGAGGCCCTCGCGTGGTTCGAGGAGATGATCTCGGTCCAGCGCCAGCCGGCGCCGCTGCTGGGCACCGACGTCCCCAGCGAGGCGTACATCGTCGCCCAGGAGGCGCGCTCCCGCGCGCTGGACCCGTCCGCGCCGGCGACCGCCGTGCGCACGCGGTCGTGCACGCGGACGGGGACGTGGCTGCTGCTGCACGCCTCCTGCCTGCGCGACGCCGACGGCGGCGTGGAGGGCACCGCGCTGGTGGTCGAGCCCGCCAAGGCCAGCGAGGTCGCGCCGCTCATCGTCGAGGCCTACGCCCTGACGCCGCGCGAGGTCGACGTCACCCAGGCGCTCGCGCGCGGCCTCTCGACGAGCGAGATCGCCGCGCGGCTGCACCTCTCGCGCTACACGGTCCAGGACCACCTCAAGGCCGTCTACGAGAAGGTCGGCGTCTCCTCCCGCGGCGAGCTCGTCGCGCGCATGTTCGCCGACCACTACAACGACAACCTGCACTACGCCCTGCACGGCGCCGCAGCGGCCTAGCGCCAGGCGGCCGCGGGCTCCTCGCGCGCCGGCCGCGTCCCGCTGCGCGGGGCCTCACGCCTGCTCGAGCGCCGCCATGCGCGCGGCCTGGGCGGCGGCGGACAGCTCGTAGAGGCGGTCGCCCACGAGCACGTCGGCGGTCTCGCGGCCCGTGATCAGCGTCAGCGCCTCGTTGACGCTGCGGACCGGCCAGAGGTGGAAGCTCCCCGCGGCCACGGCGTCGACGACGCGCGCGTCGAGCATGAGGTGCGCGAGGTTGGCGTGCGGCACGATCACGCCCTGGTCGCCGGTGAGGCCGCGTGCCGCGCACAGGTCGAAGAAGCCCTCGACCTTCTCGTTGATGCCGCCGACCGCGTGCACCGCGCCGTGCTGGTCGACCGCGCCGGTCACGGCCACGGACTGGGCGGCGGGCAGGCCGGACAGGGCGGACAGCAGCGTCAGGAGCTCGGCCAGCGAGGCCGAGTCGCCCTCGATCGGCCCGTAGGACTGCTCGAAGACGATGCTCGCCCGCAGCGACATCGGCCGGTCGGGGAAGTAGCGGCCGGCCAGGTAGCCGGAGAGGATCAGCACGCCCTTGGCGTGGATCGGGCCGCTCAGCCGCGCCTCGCGGTCGATGTCGACGACCTCGCCCTCGCCCGGCGCCACGGTGGCGGTGATGCGGACCGGGTGGCCGAACTCGTGGTCGCCCAGCATGGCGACCGCCAGGCCGTTGACCTGCCCGACGACCGCGCCGTCGACGTCGATGTGGACCGTGCCCTCCAGGGTGGCGTCGCGGACGCGGTGCTCGACGAGGTCCGAGCGGCGGGTCTGCGTCGAAGTCGGCGCGCAGCTTGAACAGCCGCGAGAGGTCGTCGTCGTACTCGTGCAGCAGCTCGTAGAGCTGGGTGGAGCCGACCAGCACGACGGTGGGACGGACGTCGACGGGCTCGGGGTCGAGCTGGACGCCGGGGAACATCATGTACTGGACGGCCGGGTTCTCGATCTTCAGCCGCCCCGTGCGCAGGACGTCCTTCAGCCGCGGCCACGCCATCGGCGCCGACAGCACGGACTCCGCCTCCAGCACGAGGAAGCCGCCGTCGGCCTGGTGCAGCAGCCCGGCGCGCAGGTGGCGGTGGTCGGTCGTCGCGGCGCCGAGGACGGTCTCGTACTCGACGCGGCCGAACAGGTCGAAGAACGTGGGGTCGGTGGCGACCAGCACCGGCGCGCCCGCGTCCGGGTCGTGGGTGACGAGGACGTTGACCTCGTAGCGGGCGTGGAAGCCGTCGCGGCCGCCCATCATGGCCAGCCCCGGGATCGCGTTGGCCGCCTGCTCGTCGCCGTCGTCGCCGCGGAAGAGCTCGAGCTGGTCGATGGCGTCGTCGCGCAGCGCCTCCAGCCAGGCGACGATGCGCGGCACCTCGGCCCAGCGCTCCTGCACCTGCTCGACGAGGTGGCCGATGGCGAAGACGGCGATCTCGCGCGTCAGCGCGCGGTGGCGCTCGCGGACGTCGCGATCGAGGTCGCGCATCGCGGAGAACGCGGCCTGCACCGGGTCCTTGAGCCCGGCGACCGCGGCCTCGAAGCGCTCGCGCGCGGCGGCGGGCATCTCGGCGACCTCGTCGGGCTCCAGGGCCCGCCCGGCGGCGATCGGCACCGTGATGGCGCCGACCGGGGTCAGCTGGATCGCCACCTGCGACTCCCGCGCCCGCTCCTCCAGGCCGGCCAGGATCTCGCCGCGGCGCCGGTTGAGCTCCTCGTGCAGCGCGCGATGCCGCGCTCGGTAGGCGTCGCTCTCGAACGCCTGCGCCAGGCCGTGCCGCGCGTCGTCGACGAGGTTGCGCACGTCCCGGGCGAGCCGCTCCGCGCTGCCCGTGGGCAGCGTGACCGCCAGCGGCCGCAGCGGCGCCCCGAAGTCGTGGAGGTGCACCACGTCGGGCGGCGCGGGGCGCTCGGCGGCGGCGCGGCGCAGCCAGTCGGCGAGCATCGTGCGCTTGCCGGTGCCGGCCGGCCCGGTGGCGAAGACGTTGTAGCCGTCGGCGGCGATCGCCGTGGCGACCCGCAGCGCCTCGACCGCGCGCTGCTGGCCGAAGGCGCCGGGGTCCTCGGGGGCCTCGGCCGTGGAGGCGAAGGGGATCGCGGCCGGGTCGCACCGGCGCCGCAGCTGCTCGGGCGATGCCCCGGAGGGCCGCCCGGGCGCGCGGCGGCGGTGGTCGGCGGGGGGACGTGATGCCACAGCCTCTGACGCTACGACCGGGGGTGCGCCGCGCCATCCGGGGAGGGCACCGTCACGTCTGCGGGTTGTCCCCGATGGCGCGGGTGGCGCCGCGGCGTGATCCTCGGCACCAGGCAACCACCCCAAGGAGGCAGGCATGTCCGCGCTGACCTGGCACGTCGAGCTCGCGTTCACCGAGGAGGGCGACCGCACGCGCGCCGATGCCATCCTCGAGCTCCGCGGCGCGC
>JACRMD010000040.1:0-10026 GCA_016215085.1 Solirubrobacterales bacterium
CCGCCGCCTGCCGCGCGCGGCTGCCCGGCGTGCGCGTCGAGATCGCCGCCGCCGAGGCGCTCCCCTTCCCCGGCGGCGCCTTCGACCGCACGCTGTCCCAGCTCGTCGTCAACTTCCTTGCCAACGCCCCCGCCGGCGTGCACGAGATGGCCCGCGTCACACGGCCGGGCGGCACGGTCGCCGCGGCGGTCTGGGACTACGCCGGCGAGATGACCCTCCTGCGGGCGCTCTGGGACGCCGCCGTCGCGCTCGACCCGGCCGCCGCCGCGCAGGACGAGGGCCGCTCGATGCCCTACTGCACGCCGGCGGAGCTCGAGGCCCTGTGGTCGGCGGCGGGCCTCGAGGACGTCGCCGTCTCCCCGGTCGCCGTCTCCGCCGGCTACGACTGCTTCGACGACCTGTGGCGGTCGCTGGAGGCGGGCGTCGGGCCCTCGGGCGCCTACGTCGCGGCGCTCGGGCCCGCCGAGCGCGCGGCGCTCGCGGCCGAGCTGCGGGGGCGGCTCGGCGCCGGCGACGCGCCCTTCACGCTCACCGCCCGGGCGTGGATCGCGGTGGGCTCGGCGCCGGCGGCAGCCCGTCGCGCTCCAGCGCCGTAAGCGTCGCCTCGACCCAGGCGAGCGTCGCGCGCATGAGCGCGAGGCCGAGCCGCAGTGCGTGGTGGTCGCCCGTGGCGGGCCCGGGGCGCTCGCGCAGCGCCGCGTCGAGCCGCTCGTACTCGTCCAGCCGCGCGGCGACGCGCTCGCGGTGGTCGGCCACCTGCGCGCGCATCGCCGGCGTGTCCGCGGCGGTGGCGAAGAACAGCTTGAGCAGCAGGCCGTCGCGGTCCTCGGGCTCCAGCGGCTCGAGCGCGCGGATCCACGCCCGCAGCGCCGCGCGCCCGGCCTGCGTGATCGCATAGGGCTGCTTGTCGGGCCGGTCGCTCTGGGCGATGCGCCGGCCGGCGACCAGATCGCGCTCGGCCAGACGCGGCAGCACCGCGTAGAGCTGGCTGCGCGTCGGCGTCCACACGTGCGCGACCGACCGGTCGGCCCGCTTGCGCAGCTCGTAGCCGGTCTGCTCGCCGAACCGGGCCAGCAGGCCGAGCACCGCGACCTCGGTGCGGCTGAGCGCGACGTCCATCGGCGCACACCCTACCCGCGCGCGTCCGTCCGGCCTGTCATAGTCCGGGCCGGACCATGCAGTCCCTCTGGCCCCTCCCCGTGCTCGTCTCGGTCCGCGTCCTCGCCGGCTGCGGCGGCGGCGAGGACCGGCGGGCGAGCCCGCCGCCGGCGGGGCAGGCGGAGCCGGTCACGTTCCGCGCCGCCGACGGCCACCGCGTGCGCGGCGTCCTGCGCCGCGCCGCGGCGAGACGGGCGCCCGCGATCGTCCTGCTGCACCAGGTCGACGGCGGCGCCGAGCAGTGGGACGCGTTCGCACCGGTCCTGCACCGCGCCGGCTTCACGACGCTCGCGTTCGACGGCGACGGCGGGATGGACGTCGAGGCCCTGGCCGGCGAGGCGCGCGGCGCGCTGGCGCACCTGCGCGGCCGCCGCGATGTCGACCCGCGCCGGATCGCGGTCGTCGGGGCGAGCATCGGCGGGGCGACCGCCGTGTGGCTCAGCAGCCGGCTCGCCGGGCAGGTCGCGGCGACCGTGTCGCTCTCCCCCGCGCTGGACAGCACGCTGCTCGGCCTCCAGGAGCGCGGGGCCTACCGGCCGCACGACGTCCTGTTCGCGGCCAACGCCCAGGAGGCCTACGCGTTCGAGGACCTCCGCCGGGGCGCGCGCCGCTCGCGCGTCCTGGTCGAGCCGGACGGCAGCCACGGCGTGGAGCTGCTCGCCGAGCGGCGTGTCGCGCGGGCCGTGGTGGCCTGGCTGCGCGGGCGGGCGTCGCATCCGGCGCCGCCCGCCCGCTGACCGCCCCTCAGGAGGAGGCCAGCGCGCGCAACGCGCCGGCCTGCCCCTGCAGGTCGTACAGGCCGCTCACCGAGCTGACCTGCTTGCCGACCTGCTGGACCGCGGCCATCGCCTGCGTCGCGCCGACGCGAACGTCCTGGGGCATGCCGCCACCGGTGCCGTCGGTGACCACCCAGCGGATGCGGCCGTCCTGCACCGCGTCCGCCAGCCACGCGACGCTCACCTGGCTCTCGCGGCCCGAGAACCCACCGATCGCCGCGACGTCGGCGCCGCCGGTGATGAGCTCGCCGGCCGCGCCCGACTGGCTGGAGACGACGATCGTCCCGCCGCCGTGGGCCTCGACGTAGCTGACGGCCTCGCTCAGCGACGAGGCGTCGCCGCCGAACGGGCCGCCGGCGCCGGCGCCCGGCATCGCGGGCGGCGCGCCGCCCGTCATCCGGCCGCCGCCGAAGCCGCCGGGCCCGCCCCAGCAGGAGCACCCCGATGGCGGCGGCGACCACCGCGGCGCGCAGCTTGGCGTCGAGGCCCATCGCGAGCGCCACGCCCGCGCCGCCGGCGACGATCGCCAGCACCGGCGGCAGCCACTCGAGCGAGCCGGGGTTGTCCTCGAGGACCATGACCTCGGTCACGACACCGCCGGCCAGCATCAGCGGACCGAGGATCTGCGCCGCGGTGCGGTCGCGCAGGACGACGCCGACGGTCGCGCCGACGAGCGCCGCGGTGAACGGCGCCAGCGCCGACACGTAGTACGGGTGGAAGATCCCCTCCGCGCGGCTGAACGCGACCGCGGTGGTGAGGAACGCGCCGCCGACGGCGATGACGAAGCCGGTGCGGGCATCGGTGCGGGCCAGGCGGGTGACGACCGCGAGGCCGGCGACGCCGACGAGCGCGGCGCCGAGCAGCCAGCCCGCCTGCCCGCCGAGCGCCTCGTTGAGCAGGCGCAGCGCGCCGGTGTCGCCGCCGAAGACCCCGCCGGGCCCGCCTCCGGGCCCGCCGGCGCCGCCGCCCGGGCCGCCGTCCTGGCCGAACAGGCGGCCGAGGCCGTTGTAGCCGGTGATCAGCGACCAGATCGAGTTGTCGCTCGTGCCCGAGATCCACGGCCGCGACGCCGAGGGCGTCAGCCACAGCAGGACCGGCCACGCGAGCCCGACCACCGTCGTCGCCGCGCCGCCGGCCAGCAGCTGGCGCACGGCGGCCACCCGGCCGCGCGGCGCGACCCACAGCCACGCCGCCGCGATCGCCGGCACGACGAGCAGCGCCGCGCCCATCTTGGCCTCGAAGCCGAGGCCGACGCTGATCCCCGCGAGCACGAGCCAGCGGGTGCGGCCGTCGTCGAGGCCGCGCACCAGCGCCCACACCGCGCCCGTGACGCAGAGCACGAGCAGCGCGTCGGGGTTGTTGTGGCGCGAGATCGCCACGGTGATCGGCGTCAGCGCCAGCGCCAGGCCGGCGGCGAAGCCCGCCCCACGCCCGAAGTGGCGACGGGTCATGTCGTAGACGAGCGCGACCGTCGCGACGCCCATCAGCGCCTGCGGGACGAGCATCGCCCACGCCGAGAAGCCGAACACGCGCACCGAGAGCGCCTGCACCCAGAGGGCCAGCGGCGGCTTGTCCACCGTCATGATCCCCGTCGCGTCGAACGACCCGTACAGGAACGCGTGCCAGCTCTCGCTCATCGACCGCACGGCGGCGGAGTAGTAGGTGTTGGCCATGCCGTTGAGGTCCAGCGCCCACAGGTCCAGGACGGCGGCCAGGACGAGCAGGAGGGCCAGCTCGGGCCGCGGGAGGCTGAGGGCGCGCGCGCCCTCGCGCCGCAGACGCTCGCGGCGATGAGCACCGTGAGCTCGAGCGCGCGCGACGGGTCGGCCTCCAGGCCGCGCAGCACCGCGAGCGCGCCGCTGGTCAGCCCGAGCGTGAGGAGGAACACGACGGCGCCCATGACGTGGTGGCGGACCAGGCCCTCGCGGCCGCGCACCCCGAAGGTCAGCGCGCGGTTGGCCTGCGTGTTGCCGACCGCGGTGAGCGCCAGCGCGACGGCGTTCGCGCCGCCGGCGCCGAGCGGGCCGCGCAGCACCAGGAAGATCAGGGCGTAGGCGATGGTCGACGCCACGCCGACCGCGGCGAACCGCGCGACCGGCGAGGCGGCCAGCAGGCGCGCGATGCCCTTGAGGTCCTCGACCGCGGTGCTGACGATGTCCACGCGCGAGTCGGGGTCGTCGACCCAGTCGACGGGCACCTCGTGGATGCGCAGCCCCTCGCGCTGGGCCAGCACGAGCAGCTCGGTGTCGAAGAACCAGGCCTCGTCGCGGACCTCGGGCAGCAGGCGCTGCGCGGCGTCGCGGCGGATCGCCTTGAACCCGCACTGCGCGTCGGTGAACCGCGCGTGCAGCGTAAGGCGCAGCAGGTGGTTGTACGTGCGCGAGATCAGCTCGCGCTTGGGACCGCGCTCCACGCGCGCGCCCCGGGCCAGCCGCGTGCCGATCGCCAGGTCGCTGTGGCCGGAGACCAGCGGCGCGACCAGCGGCAGCAGCGCGCGCAGGTCCGTCGACAGGTCGACGTCCATGTAGCAGAGGACGTCGGCGTCGCTGCGCGACCAGGCGGCGCGCAGCGCGCGGCCGCGGCCCTTGCGGTCGAGGTCGAGCACCTCGACGCCGGGCAGGTCGGCGGCCAGGGCGGCGGCGACGCGCGCGGTCTCGTCGGTGCTCGCGTTGTCGGCGATGACGATGCGCCAGGCGAACGGGAGCTCGGCGCTCAGGTGGTCGTGCAGCCGGCGGATCGAGGCGGGCAGGGCGCCCTGCTCGTTGTGGACCGGGACGACGACGTCGACGGTGGGCGCTGCCCGCCGCGCGGGCGCGGCGGGCAGCGGGAGGAGCGAGGTCGAGGCCATGGCGGGCCTCAGGAGGAGGTCGTGCCGGACGGGGCGGCCGAGCCCTGCGGCGCGGACGGGGCGGCCCCCGAGGGCGGCGCGCCGGCGCCCGGCGGGCCGGTCTCCGTGCCGGTCACCTTGTAGTCCTTGCTGACCAGGACATGGACCTCGCCGGAGCTCGTGATGACGTGCGCCTCGTAGGAGCCGTCCTGCAGCTGCATGATGCGCTCGACGGTCCCGTCGTACTTGGCCAGCGCGGCCTCCTCGACCTTCGCGGCCGCCGTGCCGGTGACCGGGGTGCCGAAGCCGGGCGGCGTGCCCTGGGGCTGCTGCCCGCTCGGGGCGGCCATCTGCTGCTGCGGGCCGGCCGCGGCGCCGGTGCCGGCCGCGGCGTCGTCGCCGCCGGAGCTGCCGAGCGCGTAGGCCCCGAAGGCCGGCGCCACGGCCGCGGCCCCCGCGGCGATCGTCTTCTTGGGGTTGTTGGGCATGCCCGGCACTGTGGACCGGGGTGCTGGGGTCGCCGTTGGAGCGTCCTGGGAGCTTGCTGAGCGCCGATCTCTCAGGAGCGTGCAAGGGGCCGACTTCAACCGGACATCCGCACCTCGTGGGGCGTCTCTGCCTGCACTGCCCCCACCCCAGCCCACTGGAAGGAGACCCATGCAGCTCAAGCCGAAGGCCGGCGCCGCCGCGCGCGGAAGGCCGACGCGGGCGGCCGCCGCGCGCATGGGACGCGGCGCGGTCGTCAGGCGTGGGCGGTCGTGCGATGGTGGCCCCGGCCGTGGCGGTCCCCGTGGTGGTGCTCGGCGGCGCCGCGCGGCAGGAGCAGGAGCGGGGCGTCGACGCGGGCGAGCAGCGCGGCGGACGTGCTGCCGACCACGAGCCGGCGCAGCGCGCCGTAGCCCCGCGAGCCGACGACGAGCAGGCCGGCGGTGCGCGATGTCTCGGCCAGCTCGACCGACGCCATGCCCTCGCGCAGCTCGGTCACGACCGGCACGCGGTCGCCCACCGCCACCGCCGCCTCGTCGAGCAGCCTGCGCGCGCCCTCGCGCGTGGACGCCAGCCAGTGCGGTGCCGTGGCCTCGTCGAAGATCGGGACCTCCGCGTAGCGGTAGGGCGACTCGAGGACGTAGACGACCCGCAGCCCGGCGCTCGTCGCGCGCGCGTGGTCGACGCCCGCCTCGAGTGCGAGCCGCGCCTCTGGCGAGCCGTCCCACGCGACGACGACCTCGCCGCCGGACGGGCGGTCGCGCAGCCCCTCGGGCGCGACGGCGATGGCGCACGGCGCGTCGTGCACGGCGCCCAGCGCGACGTCGCCGCGCAGGGCCCGGCTCATGCGGCCCAGGTGCGAGGGCCCGACGACGAGCAGGTCGCCGGCCTCGTCGTCGACGATGCGGTGCAGCCCGCGCACGACCGACGTGGAGCCGCGCACCTCCGAGCGGGCGTGGAGGTCCTCGGGGAGCTCGTCGCGCAGGCGGCGCAGCTCGGCCTCCATCTCCTTGCGCACGACGCCCTCGTAGACGGCGTCCCCGGCGCCCAGCGGCGAGGCCCACACGCCCGCGAGCAGGACCTCGGCGCCACCGGCACGGGCGAAGGTGGCGGCGAGGGCCAGCGCGTCGCGGGTCGGCGCGTCGTCCCCGTGGGCAGCGACGATGATCCTCCGGAACATGGCTGCGACGCTACGCCGGGTGCGAAGGCGCGACAGCGGGGACGCCCCGCACAGGGATTCCGTAGTCGCCCGCCGACCCTGGTAGTTGCGCGATCAACGACCTGCTATGATTGCTCCAGCAACTACTTCTCACCCCCACCAGGAGGGGACGATGCAGCTCGAAGGGCTCCACCACATCACGATGATCACGGCCGACGCCCAGGCCAACGTCGACTTCTACGCCGGCGTCCTCGGGCTGCGCTTCGTCAAGAAGACCGTGAACTTCGACCAGCCCGACGCCTACCACCTGTACTTCGGCGACGAGCAGGGCGCGCCCGGCTCGATCCTCACCTGGTTCGAGTTCCCCGGCGCCGCGAAGGGCCGCCCCGGCATCGGGATGATCCACACCATCCAGCTCGGCGTCCCGTCGGCGGCCTCGCTGGACTTCTGGGAGGGCCGCCTGCGCGAGCACGGCGCCGAGCCGCACCGCGACGAGGGCACGCTGCGCTTCGAGGACCCCGAGGGCCTCGCGTTCGAGCTCGTCGTCGCCGACGACGGCAACCCGCCGCTGCGCGCCGAGCACCCCGAGGTCCCGGCCGAGCACGCCATCACCGGCATCGAGGGCGCCCGCGCCTACAGCGCCTACGACGGCGTCGAGGAGAAGGCGCTGACCGACGTGCTGGGCTTCACCTACGAGGGCGGCGGCCGCTACCGCCTGCAGGGCCGTGAGCGCCACGTCCACTGGGCCTACGACCCGGCCCCGCCGCACCACGGCCGCCAGGGCGCGGGCTCGGTGCACCACATCGCCTTCGCGTCCCAGGACGAGGACCACCTGCGCTGGCAGGCCCGCGTCGGCGACGCCGGCGGCTACGTGACCGGCGTCCAGGACCGCGACTACTTCCGCTCGATCTACATCCGCGAGCCGCGCGGCGTGCTGTTCGAGATCGCCACCATGTCGCCCGGCTTCGCGGTCGACGAGGACCCGGAGCACCTCGGCGAGCAGCTGCGGCTGCCCAGGCAGCACGAGCACCTGCGCTCCCAGCTCGAGCGCGAGCTGCGGCCGGTCGTCAACCCGCGCGCGGCGAAGGAGCTCGCATGAGCGCCCTGACCTACCGCGAGCGGCCGGCCGCGGGTGACGCGGCCGGCCTGCTCGTCCTGCACCACGGCCGCGGCGCCGACGAGCACGACCTGCTCGGCCTCGCCGACGTCCTGGACCCGGGCCGGCGGCTGCACGTGGTCACGCCGCGCGCGCCGCTGACCCTCGACGGCTGGCCCGGCCACCACTGGTACGTCGTGCCGCGCGTCGGCTATCCGGACCCCGACACCTTCTGGGCCGCGCACCGCAAGCTCGCCGCCTTCCACGACGAGCTGTGGGAGCGCACGGGGCTGGCGCCCGAGCAGACGGTCTTCGGCGGGTTCTCCATGGGGTCGGTCATGAGCTACGCGCTGGGCCTCGACGGCTCGCGCCCGGCGCCCGCCGGGATCCTCGCCTTCTCCGGGTTCGTCCCGACCGTCGAGGGCTGGCAGCCCGACGTCGCCGGCCGCGCCGGGCTGCGGGCGTTCGTCGCCCACGGCCGCCGCGACCCGGTGATGGACGTGGCCTTCGCCCGCGCCGCGCGCGACCTGCTCGAGGCCGGCGGCATCCCGCTCGAGTACCACGAGTCCGACGCCGCGCACCACATCGACCCGGCGCACGTGCAGGCCGCCGTCGACTGGCTGGCCGGGACGCTCGCCCTGCAGCCGCGATGAGCCCGCTGACCGTCACGGAGCTGGCGGCGTGGACGGGCTTCCTGCGGCTGCACCAGCGGCTCGCCCGCGAGCTCGACGCCGAGCTCGAGCAGGCGCACGGCCTGTCGCTGGGCGACTACGACGTGCTGACCCAGCTGGAGAGCGCCGACGGCCACCGGCTGCGGATGGCCGACCTGGCCGACGCGGTGCTGCTCACGCGCAGCGGCCTGACGCGGCTCGTCGACCGGCTGCAGCACCGCGGCCTGGTCGAGCGCGTGAAGTGCTCGTCGGACCAGCGCGGCATGCACGCGCAGCTCACCGAGGAGGGCCTCGCGCGGCTGCACGCCGCCCGTCCGACCCACCTCGCCGGGGTGCGGCGCGGCTTCCTCGACGAGCTCTCGCAGGACGAGACCCGCGCCCTCGCCGACCTCTGGGCGCGCCTGGGCGCCTGAGCGGTGCGGCCCGCCGCACCCCGGTGCGGCGGGGATGCCCCCGCCCGCCCCGGAGGCTGGCGCGGTGTCACGCCCGCGCCCCTGGTGGGACCGTTCCGCCATGACCACCACCGCCACCCTCTACCGCGAGCTCGACCACCGGATCAGCGACGGCATCGAGGTGCGCCTCCTCTGGCGCGAGCACGACGGTGCGGTGCGCGTGTCGGTGGCCGACGCCCGGTCGGGCGAGTCGTTCTGCGTCGAGGTCCGCGAGGGCGAGCGCGCGCTGGACGTCTTCCACCACCCGTTCGCCTACGCCTCGCGGGCGCAGCGGCAGGCCGCCTAGCGGCAGCGGCCGGCGGTCCGCGCCGCACGCGCGGGCCGCAGGAAGCGCACGAACTCCTGCCACGCGGGCTTCTCGCGGCCGGCGGCGTCGAGCAGGCCGTTGTGGAAGCCCCAGTAGTCGCTGCTGGGCGGCGCCTCGCGGTCGGTGTAGGCGAACCAGTAGACGCGCCGCAGCCGCCACCGCGACCGGCACGCGGCCAGCCGCGTCCACGCCGCCGTCAGCCGCGCGGCCTGCCCGCGCTCGCTGGTGGTGAACGGGAACGGCGGGCCGCCCGACGACCACCCCATCTCGGTCACGAACAGCGGCTTGCGGCCGTCGCCGAAGCGCCGCATGATCCGCCGCGTCCGCGTGAGGATCGCGCCGACGTCGCGCGGGCGCGTCGTGTAGCCCTCGGGCGCCATCACGTCGAACGAGCGCCTGAAGCCCCGCTGGCGGTAGAGCGCCGGCAGGTAGGTGCGCAGCCAGACGGTCATCTTCTCGCCCAGCCCGGCGACGACGACCTTCGCCCGGCGGTCGGCGGCCCGGATCGTGCGTGAGGTGCGCACGAGCAGCCGGGCGTAGCCGGCCGCGCTGGGCCGCGGCGCCCACTGGTCGGCGCCGTTGACCTCGTTGAGCACCTGCCAGTGCGTGACGGCGCGCAGGCCGTGGTGCCCCCAGCGGCGGACGGCGGCGCGCACGAAACGGCGGAAGCCCGCAAGCGCCGCGCCCGACTTCGGCGGGCCGCCCGAGGGGCACGCCCACGCCGGGCAGCCGGTGAGCGTCACGAGCACGTCGATGCGGTGCCGGCGCGCGCGGCGCAGCACCTGGTCGTAGCCCGAGAGGTCCATGACGCCCGGGCGCGGGCTGGCGTGGTCCCAGCCGACGGTGAGCCGCCAGGTCCGCAGCCCGCGGTCGGCCAGGCGGTCGAGGGTGGCCTCGGACGGGAAGCTCCAGCCGCCCGCGCCGAAGAGCACGGGTGGAGCGGTGGGACGAGCGATGCTGGCGGGCACCGCGCTCACGAGGATCGCCAAGGCGAGCGCGAGCGCGGCCATCGGGACGCGCACGACCGAGAAGGTACCCGCGAGGGACCGGTTCTCAGCGCAACTCGAGCCGCATCGCGTCGGCCAGCCGGCCGC
>JACRMD010000040.1:10043-13601 GCA_016215085.1 Solirubrobacterales bacterium
CCGTCGACGTCGAGCGTGAGCGGGCCGCCGAAGGGCTGGCGCTCGACGACCTCCACCTCGCAGCCCAGCGCGATGCCGCGCTCGGTCAGGTAGCGCAGCATCTCGGGGTCGCTGTCGGACACGCGCACGAAGCGGCCGCGGGCGCCGACGGGCAGGTCCGCCAGCGCGGCGGTGTCGCCCTCATCGATCGTGAGGTCGGCGGTCGGGATCGGGTCGCCGTGCGGGTCGTGGGTCGGGTTGCCGAGCTTGGCGGCGATGCGCGCCTCGAGGTCCTCGCTGATGGCGTGCTCGAGCGCCTCGGCCTCCTCGTGCACGCGGTCCCACGGCACGCCCAGGTGCTCGGCCAGGTAGGTCTCCAGCAGCCGGTGGTGGCGCAGCACCTCCAGCGCGACGCGCTCGCCCTCGGGCGACAGGCGCACGCCGTGGTAGGGCACGTGCTCGACCAGGCCGCGCTCGGCGAGCTTCTTGACCATGCCCGACGCCGAGGCGGGCGTGACGCCGAGCCGCTCGGCCAGCGCCGTGGTCGAGACGGCGTCGGCGCGCAGCTGCAGGGCGTAGATGGCTTTCGCGTAGTCCTGGATCGCCTCGGAGGGGCGCTCCTGCTCGGCCGCCGCCATCAGACCGCCACCAGCAGGCCGGTGGAGAACATCACGGCCATGCCGCCCAGCAGGCCGGCCACCGCGCCCGGGTGCAGCGTGCGGCCCTCCTCGTCGCGCAGCGACGGGGCCAGCTGGACGATGACCTGCACGATCGCCCCGGCGCCGAAGCCGAACAGGAACGCCGCGAGGCTCGAGGTGAAGGCGGCGGCCCCGATCCACGCGCCGAGCACCGCGGGCGCGCCCGCGAGCAGGCCGAGGCCGGCCAGCCGCGGCAGCGACGGCCGCTCGTGCGCGATCGGGGCGACGATCGCCAGCCCCTCGGTGGTGTTGTGCAGGGCGAACCCGACGACCAGGAAGGCGCCCAGCGCGAGGGCGCCGGCCGAGTAGGCCGAGCCGATCGCCACGCCCTCCCCCAGGTTGTGCAGGCCGATGCCGGTCGCCACGAGGAGCGCGAGGCTACTCCCCCCGGCGCCGGCGGCAGCGGCCGCCCGGCGGCGGGCGGTGAGCCACGCCGAGACGCCGCTGAGCAGCAGGAACGCGACCGCCGCGCCGACGAGCACGAGCGTCGCGCCGCCGAAGGCCTGCGAGCCCTCGCCCGCGAGCTCGAACCCCTCGAGCGTCGCGTCGATGGCCAGGAACGCGAGCAGGCCCACGGTCAGCGCCATCACGGCGCGCAGCCACGCCGGCGGGATCCGCCGCACCCACGGCAGCCACAGCATCCCGAGGGCGACCGGGATCACGCCGACGTAGACGCCCAGCAGCGCCATCAGCCCGAAGAACGACAGGTCCTCGTCGGGGGTGGCCACCGCTGCGGCGACCTCGTGGACGATCGTCCCCCCGGTCGACGTCAGCAACGCGATCTCGTAGGCCTCGCCCTCGACCCAGGGCTGGGCGATCCGGAGCACCGCGGTCTCCAGGCGCCCCACCGGCCGCTCGGCGCCGGTGAACTGCACGAACGCGTCGTTGACCTGGGCCTGGGCGATGCGCACCGCGTCGGCGCCGTCGTTGCGGACGGTCAGCTCGATCATCCCCGGTTCGAGCACGGTGCGCTCGACCGCGAGCTCCTCGACCGGTGGCCCCCGCCGCTCGCCGAGGCCCGGGCCGTCGAGCGCCGCGAACGCGGCCACCGCGAGGCCGGCGAGCAGCAGCGGCAGCAGCCCCAGCGCGAGCCGCCTCATGCGCCGACCTCGAAGAAGCCCTGCCAGCCGAGCTCGGTGAACTCGGACTGGTGCGCGTGGAACATGTAGCGGCCGGCGTACGGGAAGCGCCACTGGAGGATGCCCCGCTGGCCCTGGCAGAGCATGACCGTGTCGGTGTGCTCGCTCGGCTCCCTGCCGGTGCCGGTCGGGAAGTAGTGGAACAGGTTGCCGTGCAGGTGGAACGAGTTGATGAGGTCGTACTCGAGCACGTTGACCAGGTACAGGCGCACGAGCTCGTCGCGGCGGACGGCGATCGGCCGGTCCATGTAGGCGAACCCGATCGTGTTGGCCGCGTAGACCTCGTTGGCGCGATCGAAGTTGGTGTCGAACCCGTTCATCACCATGACGAGCTCGTCGGCCTCCTCGCGCGGCTCCGCGGGGTCGACGATGAACGCGCCGTACAACCCCTTGGCGAGGTGCTCGGCCAGCGGCCGCACGTGGCAGTGGTAGAGGTGCAGGCCGGCGGGCGCGGCGTCGAACTCGTAGGTCGTCCGGCCGCCGGGCGCGATCTCGCCGGCGCCGAGGCCGGGCACGCCGTCCATCTCCGCCGGGTGGATGCCGTGGAAGTGGATCGTGTGCGGGTGGGCCGAGCCGTTGGTGAAGGTGATCCGCAGCCGCTCGCCCTCGCGGCAGCGCAGCGTCGGGCCCGGGATGCGGCCGTTGTACGTCCACGCCGCGAACCGGATGCCCGGCGCGACCTCGATCTCCTTGTCGAGCGCGGTGAGCTCCCACTCGCGCAGCACGCGCCCGCTCGCCAGCCGCCGCGTCCGGCCCCAGTCGAAGTCGCGGACGATCTCGTGCGGGTCGAAGCCGTTGGCGGCGTGGTCGACGGTGGCGCCGTCGCGGAAGCTCGCGTGGCCGCCGTGGGCGGCGTGGCCCGCGTGGCGGTCGGTCGCGGCGCGGGCCTCGTGGTCCCAGGGATGGCGATGCGGGACGGCGTGGTGCAGCGCGGCGGCGCCGCCGATCGCCGGTACGGAGGCGGCGAGGAGCCGCCGGCGGGTCAGGTCTGGCACACCGCGGATTGTGGCATGCCGAAACCTCGGTGTCGACATGCCACCAGCGTCGTGCCTAGCCGTCCCCCACTCCGCGCGAGATCCGCGCGGCGACCTCGCGCAGGCGGTCGACGAGCTCGGGCGGCTCGTGCACCTCGTACTCGGCGCCGATCATCGCGATGCGCATCGCCAGCCAGTCCAGGTTGTCGTCGTTGACGCGCAGCTCGCAGCGCCCGTCGTCGATCGCGGTGACCGCGCCGCCCAGCCAGCGGCGCCGCTCGACCTCAGCCGCCGGGGCGTGGACGGTGACGCGGGCCTCGTAGCGGCGGGCCGCGGTGTTCAGGCTCTGCCGCACGTAGGCGGCGGGATCCTTCGCCGGGAGCGGGCGCGGCGTGAAGCGCACGCCGGTCGAGGCCGGACGGGTGAGCCGGTCGACGCGGAACGTGCGCCAGTCCTGGCGCCCGCAGTCCCAGGCGACGAGGTACCAGCGGCGGCCGGCGTTGACCAGCGCGTGGGGCTCGGCCTCGCGGCGGCTCTCGGCGTCGTCGCGGGCGCGGTAGGCGAAGCGCAGGCGCTCGTGGTCGCGCACCGCCGCGGCGATGGCCGTCAGGCACTGCGGGTCGACCTCCACCCCACCGCCCCACGTCAGCGTCGAGGTCGCGCGCTGCAGCGCCTGGACGCGGCGGCGCAGGTGCGCCGGCAGCACCTGCTCGAGCTTGACCAGCGCGCGCACCGAGGTCTCCTCGATGCCGGTCACCGAGCTGCCCG
>JACRMD010000041.1 GCA_016215085.1 Solirubrobacterales bacterium
CCCCGCTGCGGCGCGATCCGCGCACCGAGGCGCCGCCGCACACGACGAGGCCGCGCCAGCGCACCGCCTCCCCCGGCAGGCGCGCCTGGCCGCTGGCGCTGCTCGCGCTGCTGTGCCTCGCCGCCGGCGCCGGCGCCGCGCTCATCAGCGACGGCGGCAACGAGCCCGCCGACCAGGCGAGCACGCCGGCCAAGCCGCGCACCACGGAGAAGCGCCAGGCGACGTCCACGACGCCGGCGCCTGCGGCCGAGCCGGCCCAGACCCAGGAGCAGGCGCCCGCCGAGACGCAGGCCCAGCCGACGCAGACCTCCCCCGCGCCGCCCGCCGACGACGGCCGCACGCCCGCGCAGCTCAACGACGCGGGCTTCGCGATGCTGCCCGGCAACCCGCAGGGCGCCGTCCCGCTGCTGCAGCGCTCCGTCGACGGCTTCCGCAAGGACGGCGACAAGGGCGACGTGAACTACGCCTACGCGCTCTACAACCTCGGCTGGGCGCTGCGGCTGTCGGGCCGCCCCGCCGACGCGATCCCGTACCTCGAGGAGCGCCTGCAGATCAGCGACTACAAGCGCGGCGTGGTCAAGAAGGAGCTCAAGCTCGCCCGCCAGCAGGCGGGCCAGGGCTGAGTCAGTCGCGGGCGGGCGTCCGCGGCCGCGGCCGCTCGGGCGCGTGCTCGGGACGGCGCGCCGGGCGCGGCTTGGCGTCGCCGAGGCGGCCGGGCTCGCGCAGGCGCACGGTGCTCGGCGCGGCGTCGGGCAGCGGCAGGCCACCGGTCGGGGCGACGGGCTCCGGCGGCACGTCGGGACCGCCGCGGCCGTCGTCGTCGTCGCGCGGCCAGAAGCCGCGCCGGTCGACCTTCTCGCCGTCGAGCAGCGCCCAGATCAGCACGCCCGCGCCGAGGACGTGGACGAGCGCGGTCAGCCCGATGGCGATCACCTCGACTTCCATCGCCGCCAGCGTACCGACCCGCACAAGGTCCCGTGCGCCGAGCTGGAGCGCTCAGGTCAAGGCGCGGACGCGCCCACCTGCTCCTTGATCCGGAGCAGCGCGAGGACCGCCTCGGCGGCGTGGCGGCCGGAGTCGCGCTTGCCCTCGCCGGAGCGGGCGAGCGCCTGCTCGTAGGTGTCGACGGTGAGGACGCCGAACGAGCACGGCACGCCCGTGGTCAGCTGCACGTCCTGGATCCCGCGGGCCGACTCGCCGCAGACGTAGTCGTAGTGGTCGGTCTCGCCGCGGATGACCGCGCCGAGGCACACGACGGCCGCGTACCGGCCGCTGTCCGCCGCCAGCTTGGCCGCCATCGGCAGCTCGTAGGCGCCCGGGACCGTGAGGACGTCGACCTCGCTGACGCCGGCCTCCTCGAGCGCGCCGCGGGCGCCGGCCTCGAGCCGGTCGGCGAGCTCCTCGTAGAAGCGCGCGACCGCGATCGCGACCCTCACGCCTCCTCCCCGCGCGCCTGGTCCTGCAGCGCCTCCTCGTGGAGCATCTCCTCGTCGAGGTTCAGGCCCTGGTGGTGGAGGGTGTGGCCCATCCGCTCGCGCTTCGCGCGCAGGTAGGCCTCGTTGTGCGGGTTGGGGACGTGCTCGATCGGGATCTGGTCGGTGACCTGCAGGCCGTAGCCCTCCAGGCCGCGGATCTTCTTGGGGTTGTTGGTGAGGATCCGGATCGACGTCAGCCCGAGGTCGACCAGGATCTGCGCGCCGATGCCGTAGTCGCGCAGGTCGGCGGGCAGGCCGAGCTTGAGGTTGGCGTCGACGGTGTCGTAGCCCTCCTCCTGCAGCTTGTAGGCCTTGAGCTTGTTGAGCAGCCCGATGCCGCGCCCCTCCTGGGCAAGGTAGAGCAGGACGCCGCGCCCCTCGCGCTCGATCATCGACAGCGCGGACTCCAGCTGCTCGCCGCAGTCGCAGCGCAGCGAGTGGAACACGTCGCCCGTCAGGCACTCGGAGTGTACGCGCACCAGCACGTCCTCCTGGCCGGCGACCTCGCCCTTGACCAGCGCGACGTGGTGCTTGTCGTCGACCAGCGCGCGGTAGCCGACCACCGTGAACTCGCCGAAGCCCGTGGGCATCGCCGTCGACACGACGCGCTCGACCAGCTTGTCGTGCTTGCGCCGGTAGGCGATGAGGTCGGCGATGGTGATCATCCGCAGCCGGTGCTTGTGGCAGTAGGCCGCCAGGTCGCCGACGCGGGCCATCGTCCCGTCCTCGTTCATGATCTCGCAGATCACGCCCGCGGGGGTGACGCCGGCGAGGCGGGCGAGATCGACCGAGGCCTCGGTGTGGCCGGTGCGCTCCAGCACGCCGCCGGGCTTGGCCTTCAGCGGGCTGACGTGGCCGCCCTTGACGATGTCGTCCTTGCCCTTGGCCGGGTCGGTGGCCGTGCGGATCGTCTGGGCGCGGTCGGCGGCCGAGATGCCGGTGGTGACGCCCTCGCGCGCCTCGATGGTGACCGTGAACGGCGTCTCGTGCGGCGTCTCGTTCTTGGCCGTCATGAGCTCGAGGTCGAGCTCGTCGCAGCGCTCGGGCGTGAGCGCCAGGCAGATCCACCCGCGGGCGTGGGTGGCCATGAAGTTGATGTCGTCGGCGGTGACGAACTCGGCGGCCATGACGAGGTCGCCC
>JACRMD010000103.1 GCA_016215085.1 Solirubrobacterales bacterium
CCCACCATCAGCTCGAGCGCGGCGAGCTCCGCCGCGAGCGCGCGGTCCGCGTCCCCGAGCCGCGCCCGCGCGGCGGCCACCGCGGCGGCGGCGCCCTCGCCGTTGCCCTCGAGGAAGAAGTTCGTGGCGAGCAGGCCCGCGAGGCGCGCCTCGACGAACGGCGACGGCGCCTCGGCGAGCGCCGCCTCGAGGTGCTCGGTCGCCCGCGGGCTGCGCACGGCGATCTCGGTCGCGCCGAGCATCCCGAGCAGCACGCCGGCCGGCGGCTCGGGCGCCCCCTCCTCCAGCGCGCGGGTCAGGCAGCGGATCGCCTCGTCGGGCGCACCCTGCGCCAGCGCCCGCTCGCCCGCCTCCAGCAGGGCGCCCGCGACGGCGGACGAGCCCGCCGGCCGCGGCACCATCAGGTGCGCCGCCACGGCCGCGGGCGGCGCGCCGGCGGCGTTGAGCAGCTGGCCGGCCTGCAGGTGCAGCGCGTCGCGCTCGACCGCCGGGATCGCGTCGTAGAGCGACGCGCGGACGAGCGGGTGCGTGAACGCGACCGGGTCCTCGGCGGCGAGCACCTCGATCCGGCGCAGGTGGTGCGCCGCGCCGTCGGCCGCCGCGAGCGGCACGCCGGCCAGCGTCGCGGCCATCGGCAGCGCCGCGCCGTCGCCCAGGACCGCCAGCGCACGGGCCAGCGGCGCCGCGTGCTCGCCGATCGGGGCGATCCGCCGCAGGAGGCGGTCGCCGACCGAGGCGACGGCCGTGCGGCGCACCGCGTCGGCCGCGTCGTCGGCGGAGAGGTCGTACCCGTCGAGCGAGCGCAGGAGCTCGCCGACCAGGAACGGGTTGCCGCCCGTCGCCTCGTAGGCCGCCTGGCACACGGCCGGGCTCGCCTCGGCACGGCGGGCCCGCACGAGCTGGGCCACGGACTCCTCCCGCAGCGGCGCGAGCCACAGCGACGTGGCGTCCGGCGCCGCGAGCAGCTCGTCGAGCAGGTCGGCGCGCGCCGCGGGCTCCGCGGGGCGCAGCGCGAGGACGAGCAGCACCGGCAGCTCGCCGATCCGCCGCACGAGGAAGTCCAGCGCCCGCAGCGAGGACGCGTCGGCCCAGTGCGCGTCGTCGACGACGAGCGCGAGCGGCTCCTCCTCGGCGACGTTCGCCGTCAGCCAGAAGAGGGCGTGCAGCGCGGCGAGCGGGTCGCCGACCTCGGCGGCGGTGACGCCGAGCACCGCGCCGGCGGCCGCCGCGGCGCCCGCGAGCAGCCGCTCGCGCACCGCCGTCCCGGCACGCCGGAGCGCCGGCTCGAAGAGCTGGCGGGCGACCCCGAACGGCTGCTCGGCCTCCAGCAGCCCGCCCCGCGCCCGCAGCACGCGCATGCCGGCCTGCCGGGCGACGGCGCCCGCGTGGGCGAGCAGCGCGCTCTTGCCCGCGCCGGCCGCGCCCTCGACGACCACGAGCCGCCCGCCCCCGGCGCGCGCGTCCTCCACCCCGCGCGCAAGCGCCTGCCGCTCCTCGTCGCGGTCCAGCAGCCCCGTCGGCACGGCGGGCAATCTGCACGGAACCTCGGCAAAAGTCCAGGGTGGCCCCCTGAGGCGCCCCGGGGGTCGGCATGGGACGGTGGCCCGATGTCGCACCGACTGACGGCGCATCGAGCCTGCCTACTCGGCCTGCTCGCCGCCCTGGTCCTCGCCGCCCCCGCCACCGCCGCGCCGCTGACGGAGCTCGCCAGCATCACCTCCGGGGGCGAGAACAGCAACGGCAACGCCCAGGGCGTCGACGTGAGTGCCGACGGCCGGTGGGTGGTGGTCTCCGCCGACTCGCCCAACCTGGGGACGCCGTCCACGACCGCCGAGAGCCTCTACCTGCGCGACCGCAAGGAGCACACGACGCGCCAGCTGACCGTCGGCACGAACGGCGCGCCCATCGACGACGACGCCCACGCGCCGCAGATGAGCGCCGACGGACGGCTCATCACCTTCTACTCCAAGGCCACCAACCTGCCCGGCGCCCCCTCGCCGGCCGCCTTCCAGGCCTACGTCGTGGACCGCGACACCGGGGCGATCCGCCGCCTGAGCACGAACGTCACGGCGGCGGGCGTCTACGACCTCGTCAACTTCGTGACGATCAGCGCCGACGGGCGCTTCGCCGCCTACACCGCCACCGACACGGGCCCGGGCCGCAGCGACGTCTTCGTCGTCGACCTGGGCACCGGGGCGATCCGGCGCGTCGGCGAGAAGCCGGCGGGCACGGCGGCCGCGGACAGCGTCTCCTCCCCCGCCCTGTCGGGCGACGGCAAGTGGGTGGCCTACCACTCGGCCGCCGCTCTCGTCGACGGCGACACCAACAGCAAGTACGACGTGTTCATCGAGAACCTGACTACGGGCGCCAGGGAGCAGGTGTCCCTCGGCAACGGCAGCGTCCAGGGCAACGACAACTCCACCGCGCCCGCCGTGAGCGCCGACGCCTGCGTCGTGGCGTTCAGCTCGCAGGCCCGCAACCTCGTTGCCGGCACCGACAGCCCGGCGACCCGCGTCTTCGTCCGCGACCGGTGCCAGGGCGGCGTCGAGGTCGGCAGCGTCGCCAACGACGACGCCCCGGCGACGAGCAGCGGCGTCCCCGGCCTGTCGGGCAACGGCTGCCAGGTGGCGTTCAACACCTTCACCGCGTTCGGCGCCGCCCAGTCCGGGCGGGCGGCCGCCGTGCACGACCGGTGCGACCACGGCACGGTCCGCGCCGACGTCAACACAGCCGGCGACGTCGCCAACGCCTCCACCTCGCCGCTGAGCCCGCGGGTGTCGGGCGGGACGGGCCGGTACGTCGCCTTCGTCAGCACCGCGACCAACCTCGCGGCGCCGGACACCAGCAACGACCTCGACGCGTTCGTGCGCGACCGTGGCACGAACACGCCGCCGAAGGCCGACGCCACCGTGACGCCCGCCGGCAACAACGCCACGGTCGACGCGACGGCGTCACGCGACCCCGACGGCTACGTCCTCAACGGGAGCATCGACTTCGGCGACGGCTCCGCGCCGGCGGGCGGCCTGACCGCGTCCCACGCCTACGCGCGCGGCGGGACCTACGTCGTGACGGTCGCGGTGACCGACGCCGACGGCGC
>JACRMD010000104.1 GCA_016215085.1 Solirubrobacterales bacterium
GACCTCCTCGGCGATGCGGTCGGTGATGGCGAGGAACAGCCCCTCGCGGTCGGCGAACTGCTCGTAGAAGTAGCGCTGGCTGAGCCCCGCGGCGCGGCAGACGTCCGCGACCGTCGCCCGCGCCCAGCCGCGGCGGGCGAAGACCTCCAGGCCCGCCTCGAGCAGTTGCGCACGGCGTCGCGCACGGCGCTCGGCCGGCGTCATCCCGCCGTAGACGCGTCCTCCGGTGACCATCGGGAACGGCAACGTACAAGAAGAACGGAGGTGTGTCACATGTCGCCGTGGACGCGGGCGCCGCGATCGGGTAGGCCTCCGGTCGACGCCCCCGATCGAAGGAGCCGAGATGCAGCACGAGCACACCGAGCACGTCGCCGCCCCGCCCGACGCCGTCTTCGCCGCGATCTCCGACGTCCGCAACCTGCCGAAGTTCGTGCCGCAGATGACCGGGGCGCGGGACGCCGGCGACGGCAAGGTCGCGGTCGACGCCCGCTACGAGGGCCGCGAGCAGCACGGCGAGGCGTCGTTCTCCGCCGATCCCGCCGAGCGGCGGATCGAGTGGGGCGCGCCGAGCGGCTACCGCGGGTGGATGAAGGTCGACGGCGACGGCGAGGGCTCGCGGCTGACGCTCTTCCTCGAGACGCACAGCTCCCACGAGCGCGACAGCGACGTCGCGTCGACGCTCGACGCCATCCGGATGCTGGTCGAGGCCGAGGTGTAGCGTCGGCGCGCGAATGCGTGCCGTCGTCTACGACGCGCCGCGGGCGCAGCCCCGCGTCGAGGAGGTGCCTGAGCCCGGCCCCGGGGAGCACGGCGCGGTCGTCCGCGTCGTGGCGACGGGGGTCTGCCGCAGCGACTGGCACGGGTTCGTCTGCGCGTGCGGCACGTGCGCGATGTGCGCGCAGGGCGATGGTCAGGTCTGCGAGCGCCAGACCCAGCCGGGCTTCATGCACTGGGGCTCGTGGGCCGAGCTCGTCCGCATCGACCACGCCGACGTCAACCTGGTGGCCTTGCCCGACGACGTCGAGGCGGTGGCCGCCGCGGCGCTGGGCTGCCGGGTGGCGACCGCGTTCCGGGCGGTGGTCGACGTCGGGCGCGTCGCGGCGGGCGAGTGGGTCGCCGTGCACGGCTGCGGCGGCGTGGGCCTGGCGGCGATCCTCGTGGCGGCGGCCGCGGGCGCGCGCGTCGTCGCGCTGGACCCCGACCCGCGCGCCCGCGAGCTGGCCGCCGAGGCGGGCGCCGACGTCGTGCTCGACGCGGCGGACGGTGCGGAGGCGGTGCGCGCGGCGACCGGCGGCGGCGCGCACCTGTCGCTGGACGCGATCGGCGACGCCGGCGCGCTGGACGCGTCCCTGGAGGGGCTGCGCCGCCGCGGCCGCCACGTGCAGGTCGGCCTCCTGCCCGACCCGCCGCCCGTGCCCATGCACCTGGTCATCGCGGGCGAGCTCGCGGTGCTCGGCTCGCACGGCATGCCCGCGCACGCCTACCCGCGGCTGCTCGCGCTCGGCCTGCCGATCGGGCGGCTCGTGACGCGGCGCATCGGGCTCGACGACGCGCCCGCCGCGCTGGTGTCGCCGGCGGCCGGCGGCATCACGGTCATCGAGCCGTAGCGCGCGCCACTACCTCGGAGGGAATTGAGCGGGGCCGCCGCGCGCGGCACCGTGGCGGCATGACCCATGCCGACTCCTCCTCGGGCCGGATCCACCCGGCCGCGCTGCCGGTCCTGCTGGCCGGCGCCTTCATGGTCGTCCTCGACTTCTTCATCGTGAACGTCGCGCTGCCGTCGATCGCCACCGACCTCGGTGCCGGCGACAGCGCGCTCGAGTGGGTGGTGGCCGGCTACGGCCTCGCCTTCGCCGTGATGCTGATCACCGCGGGCCGGCTCGGCGACGAGCTCGGCCGCCGGCGCGTGTTCGCCGCCGGGCTCGTGCTCTTCACCGTCACCTCCGCCGCGTGCGGCCTGGCGCCCGACCCCACCACCCTGGTCGCGGCGCGGTTCGCGCAGGGCGTCGCCGGCGCGATCGTCATGCCGCAGGTGCTCTCGACCATCGGCGTCACCTACCAGGGCGACGCCTACGTGCGGGCGCTGAGCGCCTACGGCGTCGCGCTGGGCCTCGCGGCCGTCGGCGGCCAGGTGATCGGCGGCGCGCTGGTGGAGAGCGACGTCCTCGGCCTCGGCTGGCGCGGGTGCTTCCTCATCAACGTCCTGATCGGCCTGGCCGCGCTGGCGCTGGCGCCGCGGGTCGTGCCCGAGTCGCGCGCGCCGCGCCGGACGCGCCTGGACCTGCCCGGCGCCGCGATCCTGGGCGCGGCGGTCGTGCTCGTGCTGCTGCCCCTGATCGAGGGCCGCCAGCAGGGCTGGCCGGCGTGGACGTGGGCGTCGCTGGCGGCCGCGCCCGTGGTCCTCGCCGCCTTCGTCGCCCACCAGCGCCGCGCGACCGCCGCCGGCCGCGCGCCGCTCGTCGACCTCGCGCTGTTCCGCGAGCGGTCGTTCACCGCGGGCCTGCTGACGCAGCTGCTGCTCGCCGGGGCGCAGGCGTCGTTCTTCGTGTACCTGGCGCTGTACCTGCAGCAGGGGCGCGGGCTCGGCGCGCTCGAGGCCGGCCTGGTGTTCTCGATCCTCGCGGCCGCCTACGTCGGCGCCTCGGGGCCGGCGCCGGCGCTGACCGAGCGCTACGGGCGCACGGTCGTCGCGGCCGGCGGGCTGAGCCTGGCGAGCGGGATCGGGGCGCTGGCCGTCGAGGTGTCGAGCATCGGCACCGGCGGCTCGATCCTGGCGCTCGTGCCCGGCCTGGTCCTGGTCGGCGCCGGCATCGGGCTGTGCTTCACGCCGCTGACGTCGATCGTCCTCAGCAGGGTCGACGCGGCCCGGGCGGGCGCGGCCTCCGGCGTGCTGTCCACGACCCAGCAGGTCGGCTTCGCGCTCGGCGTCGCGGTCACCGGCGTGCTCTTCTTCGCGCAGGCCGACGTCGCCGACGCGTTCGAGGTCAGCCTCGTCCAGCTCGCCGCGGTGGCGACCGGCATCGTGGTGGTGAGCCGGCTGCTGCCCGCGCCGCCGGCCGGCGCCCCCGCCGCCGTGGAGGCGTGAGGAGCCGGGGCGCCGCGCGCACCGCGGCGGGCCGCCCCTGTGCGACCCTGCCGCGGTGCTCGCGGTCGTCCTCGCCCTCGGGACGTCGGTGGCCTACGGCGTCTCGAACTTCCTCGGCCCGCAGCTGTCCCGCCGCCACCCCGTGGCGGCGGTCCTCGTCATCGGGCAGGTCGCCGCGCTCGCCGGCGCGGCCGTCCTCGTGCTCGCCTCGGGCGACGCCGTGCCGCCGGCGGCGGCCGTCGGCTTCGGCGCGCTGGCCGGCGCCGGCAACGTCCTGGGCCTGGCGGCCTTCTACCGCGGCGCGCAGCTGGCGCCGGTCTCGATCGTGGCGGCGGTCGGCGCCACCGGAACGGGTCTGCCCGTGCTCGTCGGGCTCGCGCGCGGCGAGGCGCTGGGCCCGCTGGAGGCGGTCGGCATCGTCCTGGCGGTGGCGGGGGCGGTCCTCGCGGCGGCCGGCTCGCGCAGCGGGTCCGAGGGCGCGTTCCCCGAGGAGCTCGCCGGCATCACGTGGGCGGGGATCTCGGCGATCGGCTTCGGCGCGCTGCTCGTGTTCCTGCCCGAGGCCGCGGACGACGGGACGCCGTGGGCGCTGCTGGACGCGCGCGTGGTGGTCGTCGCGCTGCTGGTCGCCGGCGTCCTCCTGCTGGGCGCGCCGGTCGCGGTGCCCGCGCGCGAAGCGCCGCCGCTGGCCGTCCCGGGGCTGCTGCTGCTCGCCGCCACGCCGCTGTACGCCGAGGCCGCCGCGCGCGGCCGGCTGAGCGTCGTCTCGGTGCTCGCGTCGCTGGCCACGGTCGTCACCGTGGGGCTCGCCCACGTCGTCCTGGGCGAGCGGCTGGCGCCCCTGCAGCGCGCCGGGGTCGCGCTGGCCGTGGCCGGGACGATCCTGCTGGCGGTGTAGCGGGTTCTGTCCCGCTTGGGCGGCCGACGCCGTGCACAAGCGCAGCGCGCCGCGCGCGCTTGTGCGGCACTGATCTAGCTTCGCGGTCCAGTCGCGCGGTGCTCGGGAGGCGTCGCGAAGGGGGATCGACCATGTTCAAGGGCCATCGGCCTGACGTGACCCCGGCGCAGGTCATCGGCCTGCTCTCCGCCGGTGTCCCGGTGCTCGCGAACCTCCTGCTGGTGTTCGGGGTCTACGACCTCAACGCCGCCCAGCAGGACGCGCTCAACCAGGCGGTCCAATGGGGCGGCCTGGTCGCCATCGGCCTCTTCGGCGCCGATTTCGGCCTGCGGGCGGCGCGCAACGGCGCCGACGCGAAGGTCCGCTCCACGATGCTCGCCGCGACGGCGGAGCCGCCGGTGATCCCGGTCGGCGCGATCCCGGTGGCGGTCGAGCCGTCCGCGGCCCCGGTCGAGCCGCCCGCGCCCCCGGTGGCGATGGAGATGCCGCCGGTCGTCCCGTCGGGCGGCGCCGGCTACGACGAGGACGAGATGGCCTACGGCGACGAGGACCTCCCCTCCGACGAGGAGGAGTTCGCCAACGGCCCTGACGGCCCCATGTGGGCCTCGGGCGACGAGGACACCGGCCCCGACTCGCGGCTGCGCCCGGTCGCGGTGGAGGACGCGCCGTGAAGACCTCGCCGGCCGGCATCGGCCTCATCACCGAGTTCGAGGGCTTCCCCAACGGCGGGCGCCCCTACAACGACCCCGTCGGCCTCGCCACGGTCGGCTACGGCCACCTCATCGCGCACCGCCGCGTGACGCAGGGCGACCGGGCCAAGCGCTGGATCCGCGGCCAGCGGACGCCCGGCGTGCTGACGCAGATCGAGGCCGCCGCGCTGCTGAGCCAGGACCTGCGGCCGCGCGAGCAGGTCGTCGCCGACCTCGTCGACGTCCCGCTCACGCAGAGCCAGTTCGACGCGCTGGTGTCGCTCGTCTACAACATCGGCGAGCGCGCGTTCGCGAACTCGACCGTGCTGCGCCGGCTCAACGCCGGCGACTACCGCGGCGCGGCCGACGCGTTCCTGATGTGGAACAAGGCGGGCTCGCCGCCGCGGCCGCTGGAGGGCCTGACCCGGCGCCGGAAGGCCGAGCGCGCGCGGTTCCTGGGCGGCGGCGGGCGGCCGGCGTCCCTCGCCCCCGAGGACGACGGCGCCGAGGACCCGTTCGCCGGCTACACCGAGCACGAGGTGCAGCTCATCCGCGAGTACGACCGGCTCAAGCGCGAGCAGCGCGACGTCGAGCGCCGGCGCGCGCTGCGCCGCGAGATGACCGCCCAGCGCAAGCGGATCTGGCGCCGGGCGCAGCCCGTGCAGGCCGGCGGCGACGGCAAGGGCTGGGACCACCATGCCCGCCGCGACCGCTACCACTCGCTGCTGTCGCGCACGGCATGAGCCCGATCACGATCGGCAATCGCGTCCTCGGCGTCGCGGAGAACGGGTTCTTCACCGAGCAGAACACCGCGCCGATCCCGGGCGGGCGGCTGTGGTCGGGCAACGACCAGGACGCCGGCGCGGCGCGCGCGTGGAACGACGCGCGCGCCGCCTACATCGCGGCCGGCGGCCGGCCCGAGGAGTTCATGCCCAAGGGGCCGGACTCGTCGGCGCGCAGGCGCGCGGCCCAGGACTTCTTCTGGACCCACCAGCCGCCGCCCGCCGCGCAGCCGTACACCTCCAACCACGGCTGGGGCCTGGCCGTCGACGTGGCCACGCGCGCCGCCGCCGGGTGGCTGATGCAGAACGGCCACCGCTTCTGCTTCTCCCACGACGAGGGCGAGCGCGTGGGCGAGTGGTGGCACTTCCGCTACGTCGGCGGCTACAAGCCGGTGGACCGGCTCGCGCACCTCACCCCGACGGAGCGGCGCTGGTGCCGCGAGCTCGACAAGCTGCGCCGCACGGGCAAGGACCCCGACCGGCGGCGCGTGCTCGTGCGGGAGCTCACCCAGCAGCGCAAGCGCATCTGGCGCGCGGCGCAGGACACGGGGTGGGAGACCCGCCGGCGCCGCGCGCGCTACGCGTCGCTGCTGGCGCGCACCAAGCCCTAGGCCTACAGGGCGCCGGCCTCGGCGAGCCGGCGCCCCATCGCCTCGGCCACGGCGATGGACGCCGAGAGCGGGCGGACCATCACCATGAAGTCGGTGATCCGCCCCGCGTCGTCGGTGACGAGGAAGTCGACGCCGTCGAGCTCCTTGTCGCCGACCCGCGCGTGGAAGACCAGCGCGTGGTCGCCGGCGTCGCCGAGCTCCTTGACGTAGCGGAAGTCCTCGAAGGTCTGCGCGACGGCGCGCAGGATCGGCGCGACGGCGTCGCGGCCCTCGTAGGGCTTGAAGACGACCGGGCTGCGGAAGACGACGTCGTCGGCCAGCATCGCGATGGCCGCCTCCATGTCGCCCGACTCGACGGCGGTGCGGAAGGGGTGGGTGCTCATGCGGGGAGCTTCTCAGCCTTGGCGAGCTCCGCGTCGGTCGTGCGCAGCGGCGGGCAGTTCAGCGGGCACTGCGTGAGCTGGTGCGCCGCCTCGGGCCGCACGGCGTCGTTGCTGATCGTCAGCCACGCGATGACGCCGCCGGCGGCCGCGACCGCCGCCGTGATGAGCATCGCGGTGCGGAACGCCTCGGTCAGCGCCGCGGGGTCCTGGTAGGCGTCCGCGGTCAGGCCGGCGGCGAGCGGCAGCACCGCGACGGCCATCAGGGAGGCGGTGCGGGCGACGGCGTTGTTGACGCCGGAGGCCACCCCCGCGTGGCGCTCGGGCGCGGAGGACAGCGCGGTCGCGGTGACGGGCGCGACGACGAGGACGAGCCCGGCGCCGAAGACGAGCACGGCGGGCAGCACGGCGCTGACGTAGGTCGCGCCGGGCTCGATGCGGCGCATGAGCAGCATCGCCAGCGCGATGAGCAGCGGGCCGATCGTCAGCGGCAGCCGCGGGCCGATGCGCTGGGCCAGCGCCCCGCCGCGGGCGGCGAAGAGCAGCATGATCGCCGTGAGCGGCAGGGTGGAGGCGCCGGCCTGGATCGCCGAGTAGCCCAGCGCGGTCTGCAGCTGCACCACGAGCAGGAAGAAGACGCCGCCCATCGCGCCGTAGACGACGAACGTCACCAGGTTGGCGGCGGTGAACTGCCGCGAGCGGAAGACGTCGAGCGGCAGCATCGGCGACGGCGTGCGCTGCTCGACGACGACGAAGGCGGCCAGCGCGAGCACGCCCGCGACGCCTGCGGCCGTGCCGCCCGCGCTGAGTCCGCCGCCGGCGTCGACCAGGGCGTAGGTGACGCCGGCGAGCCCGAGCGTGGCCAGCAGCGCGCCGGTGGCGTCGCGGCCGTCGCCCATGTCCATGTCGCGCGACTCCGGCACGTGGCGCAGGGCCGCGGCGACGACGAGCGCGCCGACGGGCAGGTTGACGAGGAAGACCCACCGCCACGACGCCGCGTCGATCAGCCAGCCGCCCAGCAGCGGGCCGACGGCGCCGGCGACGCCGCCCAGGGCCGACCACGCGCCGATCGCGCGGCCGCGGTCGTCAGGGTGGAACGTCGCCTCGATGATCGCCAGGCTGCCGGGGGTGAGCAGCGCGCCGCCGACGCCCTGCAGGATCCGCGCGGCGACGAGCACCTCGATGCTCGGCGCCAGCGCGCACAGCGCCGAGGCGGTGGTGAACCACACGACGCCGAGCAGGAAGACCTTGCGGCGGCCGAAGCGGTCGCCGAGCGAGCCGCCGAGGAGGATGAGCGCGGCGAGCGTGAGCAGGTAGCCGTTGAGCGTCCACTGCAGGCCGGCGACCGACGCGTCGAGCTCGCGGCCGATGGTCGGCAGCGCGACGTTGACGACCGTGGCCTCGAGCTGCGCGACGGCCGAGCCGAGGACGGCGACCGCCAGGACCCAGCGTCCGCGAGCTTCGCCTAGTCGGACGCGTGTGGGCACCCCGCCCACACTAGAACAGCCGCAGCAGCCCGACGAGGAGGAGCAGGAGGCTGAGCAGCGCGCCGATCGCCATCGCCCGCGCGAGCCAGTCCTCGCGGCCCGGGCGGGTCCGCTCGTCGCTGACCAGCCGCGGCCGCCGGCGGGCGGGCGCCGGTGCGTCGGTAATCCGCGCCGGCTGGATGCCGGAGGGCTCCTCGAGCGCGTCGTCGCGCTCCCTGCGGGCGTCGTGCAGCTCGCGCAGGACGGCGTCGCGCTCGCCCCGCACCGCCTCGAGCTCGCGCCGGAGCGTGTCGCGCTCGCGTCGCACCGCCTCGAGCTCGCCGGCGGACGGCGCCTTCTCCGCCGCGGCCCGCGCCTCGTCGCGCTCGCGTCGCAGCCCGTCGAGCTCGTCGGCCGACGGCGCCGCGGCGCCCGCCTCGTCGCGCTCGCGCAGCACCGCCTCGAGGTTCGCCGCCGCGGCGTCGCGCTCCAGCGCCAGGTCGTGGCGGTCCCGCTCCAGCGTCGCGCGCTCGTCGCGCAGCGCCGCCAGCTCGCGCCGCAGCTCGTCCGCCTCGCCGTCGCGCGCCTCCCGCGCGGCCTCGAGATCGCCCGCCGCCGCCGCGCGCTCGTCGCGCAGCTGGCGCAGGTCGGCGGTCAGCGTCTCGCGCTGCTCGCGCAGCCACGTCACCTCGGCCTCGAGCCGGCGGACGCGCGCGCGCTCCTCCTCGAGCTGGGCGTACAGCGGCGGGGCGGCCGGCCCGGCGCCCTCCTCCGCGCGCGCCAGCGGCACGACGATGCTGGGCGCGACGGCGAGCTCGGCCTGCGCGGCCTCGACCGGGCCGCCGGTCCACGGGAACGACGCGACCCACTCGCGACCCTCCTCGGGAGCCCAGGGCTTGTGCTCGAGGTCGGCGAGCAGGGTGCGCTCGCCCTCGTCGGAGCGCAGGACCAGCGCCGGCCGCACGAAGCGCATGCCGCGCACGCCCGACCAGCGGCCGGCCACCTGCAGCCGGTCGCCGTCGGCCTCCAGCCGCTCGAGGTCGAAGACGGGCGCTCCCACGGCCCGCGAGGGTACCCGCGCGGACGTCCAGGCACGCCGTCTAGCGGCGGAGCGCGGCGATCGGGAGCGCGTGCAGCGTCGCGTGGTCGAAGGTGCGCTCGCCCGCGCGCCCGGACCAGCGCCACTGCTCGCCGTCCCACGCGTGGACCTCGAGCTCGACCTCGTCGCCGGGGGCGACGAGCTGCGGCGGGTCGATCGGCAGGAACGCGTGGCGGTAGCGGGTGGTCCGCGACCCGGGGGCGTTGGAGACCGTCACGCCGCGCGCGAGCTCCGCCACGAACCAGCCGTCGAAGCCGTACAGGACGCCGGGCCGGCGGATGGCGAACGACGCCGCGCCGCCGACGTGCCGGGGGCCGTCGGCGCCCAGCGGGACGCGCGCGAGCCGCTCGCCGGCCGCGAGCTCGTCCGCGCTGCGGTGGCTCGCGGCGTGCAGGACATTGGCGGCGAGCGGGCGCACGGGCGAGACGTCCATCCCCAGCGGCTCCCGGCTCCAGGCGCCGACGCGCGCGCCGTGGACGCCCGGCGCTTCGACCGGGGCCGCGTACAGCGAGATCGCGCGCGGGATCACGGTGCCGCCCTCGCGCAGGAAGCGGCGCGCCGCGTCGGCCATGGCCGCCACGAGCCCCTGCTCGAGGCCGAAGAGCTCGAAGAGGTCGGCCACGACGACGTCGACCTGCTCGGGGAGCTCGATCGCGGTCGAGTTGCCGCCGATGGCGTGGACGCGGTCGGCCATGCCGTTGGCCTCGGCGAGCATCTCGATGATGCCGACGGGCACCGAGCCCTCGATCGCGTACACGCGCGAGGCGCCGGCCTCGCAGGCCAGGACCGACAGGATCCCGACACCGGCCCCGACGTCGAGCACGACGTCCCCGGGGCGGACCACCCTCTGCAGCGCTCGGCGGAACCGCTCGAGGCGTGCCGTGTCCGACAGCAGGCTTGCGTGGAACGCGAGGACCTCGGACAGGTAGGACATGTCTCTCTGGAGACACCATCCCGCAGGGCCCATCCCGCGTCAATCCTCGCCAGGGGACGAAAAAGGGGGAGGGCCGTGGCCCTCCCCCTCGGGAACTGCTCGTCGCGGGTGGTGGCCCTACTCGGGCAGGTTGCCGCCCACCGCGTCGATGTTGCCGGCGCCCACGAAGCGGTTCGTCTGCGAGACGACCAGCTTGCCGTCGGCGTCGTAGAGCTCCAGCGCGGCGCGGTCGGCGCGCACGCCCGGCTCACCGCGGTCCTGCAGCAGGACGACGGCCTTGGCGCCCGCCTTCCCGTTGTAGGTGCCCTCGGCCTCGATCACGACGGTGTCGTGGCCGGCGGCCGGCGAGCCCGGGTTCGCCTTCGGGTCGTCGGTGCACAGCGAGCTCTTCAGGCTGGTCGCCGTGAAGGTGCCGCGCGGGTTGCTGGCGTGGAAGCCCCAGCGGACCTCCAGGTTGACCGGCTGGGTCGCGTCGCACGGCACGTCGAACGTCTTCCGGTTGCGCGAGGAGTCGCCCTTGCCGACGTAGTCGACGATGAGCCCCACGTTGTTGGAGAAGTTGTTCAGGCCGCCGTAGACGGTGGCGCGACCGAGGACGGAGCCCTCGCCGGCCGGCGGCGGCTCCTCCTCCTCGACCACGCGGATCGTGATCGAGCGGGGGGCCGGGCCGAGCGGCGGGTTGCCGTTGTCCTGGGCGATGAACTGCACGATGAACGACTGGCCGACCTGCGACGCGTCCGCGGTGAAGGCGTACGTGCCGGTGGCCGGGTTGCCGTCGGCCGGGGTGAACGTGCCCGGGCCGCTGTTCTTGAGGATCTGGACCGTGTCGCCGGCGTCGGGGTCGATCGCCTTCAGCGTCAGGTTCAGCGACTGGCCGGGGGTCAGGTCGTAGATCGTGCCGTCGTCGGGCGTCGGGGCGTCCCACGTCGGCGCGGCGTTGGAGGCGGTGTCCTCCGAGACGCGGATGATGTAGTTGACCTGCGTCGAGGAGACGACCTCGCTGGACGAGTTCACGGCCTCGATGACCGCGCCCGAGTACCAGAGGCCGTCACGACCGGTGGTGTCCCAGGAGACCGTGCCGGTGGTCGGGTCGATCGACAGGCCCGGCGGGTTCGGGTCCGCGCAGTCGCAGGCCTCGTCGCCGTTGGTCAGGCGCCAGCGCAGCGTCTCGCCGCCGTTGTCGATCGCCGGGACCTTGAAGGTCTGGACGCCGCCCTCGGGCAGGTTGACGACCGGCGGGACGGTGGAGACCGGGGACTCGTCGTCCTTGGGGAGGTCCACGAGCGAGTTGCCGTCGGCGTAGTTCTGGTCGTGCGCGTTCTGGGTGGTGCTGATGATGCAGCAGCCCGAGTTCATGCGGGCGGTGAACGGGTTGGACGCGAGCGAGTAGGTGTGCGGGATGAGCACGCTGCTCGTGTCGGCCGGGTTCACGGCGACGGCCGTGAAGTAGTCCTCGGCGGCGTTGACGAACTCGACCCGGAACTCCGGGTAGATGTCCTGGCCGTCGCCGAACTGGTGGCCCTCGAGGTTGACGAGGGAGCCCACGGCGGGGTTGCCGAAGGCCGACCACCGCCAGCCCTGGCGGAAGTTGAAGTTGACGGCCTGGTTGCCGTCGGCCGGCGCGCCGGCCTTCGCCCACGAGGTGCTGACGTAGCGGAAGTGCGACGCCGACGCCGTGGAGGTGAACGCCATGGCCATGAGGGCGACCAGGGCGACGAGCAGGCCTGCCTGCCTGCCGCGTGCGATGCGCAAGGTGGAGATCCTTCCCTGTTGGTGCTGGAAACCGGGACCGGAGCCCCCGTCCGGGGGACCCGATGGCGCATCCAACGGGGCCGCGACCTTGAATTCCAGCCCCGAGGTAGGACGAACGTACGAGTTCCGGGGCGAGACTAGGGAAGTCCCTGATCCCCAGCGCAAGGATCGGCCGGCCGGTGCGTTCGGGCTGGCATGCGCACCGTCCTCGCCGCCGCCATGGCGTCCGCCGGCCTCGCCGGCCTGCCCGCCGCCGCCGACGCCGTCGAGCCCAAGGGCCGCGGCGGCGGCATCGAGCACGTCCGCAACGTGCCCTACCCCGACCGCCACGCGCCCGAGGAGCGCAACGCGGGCACCGACCTGGAGTTCGCGACGCTGAACATCCGGTCCGACAGCCCGCTCAAGGACGTCGACCCGGCGACGCCCGGCAAGCAGCGCCGCTACGCGTTCGCCGGCAGCTACGGCGACGGCCTGCAGATCATCGACGTCTCGCAGCCCGCGAAGGCGACGGTCGTCAAGACCTGGGACTGCGGCGTCTCGCAGGGCGACGTCCAGGTCTTCCGCCGTGCGGACCTGCGCAAGTGGTTCGTGACCTTCACGCACGACGACGGCTACGACTTCCACGCGGACTCGCAGTGCGCGAAGGACCTCGCACGGCTGGGCTTCGACACCAGCAAGACGGAGGGCGCCGGCACCTACATCGCGGACGTGACCAACCCGTTCAGCCCCAAGACGGTCTCCTTCGTCCCGGTGCCCCAGGGCTCGCACAACCAGACCGTCCACCCGTCCGGCAAGTACCTCTACAACTCCAACAGCGACCTGATCACCAGCCCGCTGCCGGCGATCGAGGTCATCGACATCACCGACGTGCGCCGGCCGCGGCACGCCGGCGAGGTCGCGCTCAAGCCGTTCCCCGGCCTGGGCACCGAGTCCCACGACGTGACGTTCAGCCAGGACGGCAGGCGCGCGTACGTCGCGGCGCTCTCCCACGGCGAGATCCTCGACACGACCGACCCGGCCCACCCGACCTCGGTCGGCACCGTCGTGGACCCCGCGATCAACGTGTGGCACGAGACCGACACGATCCGGATCAAGGACCCGGTGCTCGGCGAGCGCGACTTCCTCATCGCCGAGGACGAGGTCGCCGGCGCGCTGGGCACGGGGCAGTGCCCCAACGGCGGCGTCCACGTCTACGACATCACCGGCGACCTCGAGCGCACGCCGGTCAAGGTCGGCGCGTGGAACATCGACGACGTCGGGCTCACCGAGGACGGCACCGAGCTCGACGGCGGCGGCGTCTGCACGGCGCACGTCTTCCAGCTGCACCGCAAGGAGCAGCTCATGACCATCGCCTACTACAACGGCGGCGTGCGGGTGGTGGACCTCAGCGGCCTCGTCGGCGTCGCCCTCGGCGAGCGCGGCATGGGCATGAGGCAGCTCGGCTGGTACCGCTTCAAGGACTCCAACACCTGGGCGGTCAAGGCGCCGTTCGCCGACCGCAAGGGGTTCTACCTGTACGGCAACGACCACCGGCGCGGCTTCGACGTCTACCGGTGGTCGCCCGGCAGCGACGCCGCGAGCACCTCCACGGGCACCTGGTACGCGCCCGCGCAGGCCGAGGCGCTGGCGCGCGCCAACGCGGCCAAGGGCGCGCCGCAGCTGACCGCGGTGTGCCTCCTCGGCCGCGACGGCGCCCGCCGCGCGGCGGCCCAGGCAGGCCTCGCGCTGCCGGAGACGCGGCTCGTGGCGCGGTAGCTCCAGACATCTGGGGTGGTGCGGTCCGCACCGCGCGCCGGGGGATCTCCCTGATGCGCGGTCGCGGTCCCGCGCCGAACATCGAGGCATGCAGAGCCCCACCTCCTCCGCCCTTGTCGTCACCCTGCCCGGCGACAAGGGCTACGCGGCCCTCAGCATGCCCTGGAACGTCGCCTTCACCCAGGCCCCGGCCGCCATCGCGGCGCCGACCTCGGTGCAGGAGGTCGTCGAGGCCGTGCGCTTCGCCCGCGAGAACGATCTGACCATCACCGTGCAGGGCACGGGCCACAACGTCGCCGCGCGCAGCGGCCGCCCGCTCGACCAGACGCTGCTCCTGCGCACCGACGCGCTCAAGGGCGTCGAGGTCGACGCCGAGCGCCGCCGCGCGCGCATCATGGCCGGCGCGCTCTGGGCCGAGGTCACCGAGCCCGCGGCCGAGCACGGCCTCGCGCCGCTGTCGGGCTCGTCGCCCGACGTCGGCGCGGTCGGCATGTCGCTGGGCGGCGGCGTCGGCTGGCTCGTGCGCAAGCACGGCCTGAGCTCCGAGTCGATCCTCGCGGTCGAGCTCGTCACCGCCGACGGCGCCGTGGTGCGCGCCGACGCGGAGCAGAACCCGGAGCTGTTCTGGGCCCTGCGCGGCGGCGGCGGCAACTTCGGCGTCGTCACCGCGATCGAGGTGCAGCTGCACCCGGTGCCCGAGCTGTACGCGGGCTGGCTGGTGTTCCCGGCCGAGCGCACCGCCGAGGTCTTCACCGCCTGGCGCGCGTGGACCGACACGGTGCCGGAGGAGGTCACCTCCACGGTGCGCTACCTCCAGCTGCCGCCCATCCCCGACATCCCCGAGCCGATGCGCGGCGCGCGCATCGCGGTCGTCGAGGCCGCGATCCTCGCCTCGCCCGAGCGCGGGGCGGAGCTGATCGCCCCGATCCGCGAGCTCGGCCCGATCATGGACAGCTTCGACGCGATGCCGGTCTCGGCGCTCGTCGCGCTGCACCAGGACCCGGTGGGCCCGACGCCCGCCTACGGCCACCACCGGATGCTGGCCGACGTGACGCCCGGGACGATCGCGGCGCTCATGGAGGTCGCCGGCCCGGACAGTGGCTCGCCGCTGCTGGGCCTCGAGCTCCGCCACCTCGGCGGCCGCGTGGGCCGCCGCGAGCCCGGCCACGGCGCGCTCGGCGCGCTCGACGCCGGCTTCCTGCTCTTCGGCGTCGGCGCCGTGATGGACCCCGCCCTGGGCGAGGCCGTCGAGGCGCGCCTGACGCAGCTCTTCGAGGCCACCGCGGCCTGGGACGCGGGCAAGGTGTACACGAACTTCGTCGAGCGGCCGGTGGACACCGCCGCCGTCTTCGACGAGGTCACCTACGCCCGCCTGCGCGCCGTCAAGGCGCAGGTCGACCCCGGCGACGTGTTCCGGGCGAACCTCCCGATCGCACCGGCCTCGTAGGGGGCCGTCGGCTGCCCCGACGGCCTCGAAGGAGGAGGCCAGGTCCTCGGCCCGTGGCGTCCTGGCGCCACGGGCCGAGGTCGTTCCTGTAGGCCTTGACCTCGCATCGGGGACCCACTGGGGATCCCCCCGATGCCCCCGCCGTGCCCCGCCCGTACCGTCGTCCCATGCCCCTCCGCCCCCTCCCTCTCCTCCTGGCGGCCTGCGCCCTCGCCGCCCCGGTGGCGGCCTGCGGCTCGGACGCCTCCGACGGCCGTGACCAGGATGCCGTGCAGCAGACCGTCGAGCGCTTCGTCTCGGCGTTCGCCGGTGGCCACGACGCCGAGGCCTGCAGGCTGCTCTCCGACGACGCGAAGGACGCGCTCGGCGCCCCGTCGTCCTGCCCGGCCGGCATCGCCGCGCTGCGCGCCATGCTGCCCACCGCCCAGCGCGACCGCCTCGGCGACGCGCAGGTCGAGTCCGTCGAGGTCGCCGGCGACCGCGCCACCGTCAGGCTCTCGGCGTTCATCGACAGCGACGGGCGCCCCACCCGGCTGCGCCGCGTCGACGGGCGATGGCTGATCCAGCCGGAGGGGTAGCACGGCTGCGGTAGCAGGTCGTCCGCCCACCTGCCGATCATCAGGTTGTGACCCCGCGTTCCTCCGAGCACGCCTTCCGGTACGAGCAGGAGCTCTGCACGCTGCCCGAGGGCAAGACGCTGCGCGACTGGCGTCGCGACGAGGCCCCCGGCCGCGGCAAGCGCCGCCTACGCGGGCTCCTCGCCCGGCGCCGCGCGCGCCGCGCCGGCGCCTGATCCGGCGCTTTCCCCCGCCGCGCGCTGGACTAGGCTTCCGGCCGCGATGACCGGCGACCAGCCGACCCCCTTCTCCGTGGAGACCGAGGACCGTGACGCGCAGCTGCTCGTGCGGCTTCGCGGCGAGCTCGACCTGGCGACGGCGCCCGAGGTCGAGGACATCGTGCTCCCGGCCGCGCGGGACGGGCGCCACGTGATCGTCGACCTCCGCGCGCTCGAGTTCCTGGACTCGAGCGGCGTGCGGGTGCTGGTCGCCGCGCACGCGGCCGCCGGCGAGGGCGGAGGCCGCCTGTCGGTCGTGCGGGGCCCGGCGGGCGGCCCGGTCCAGCGCGTGCTCGAGATCTCCGGGCTCGAGGGCGTGCTCGACCTCGTCGACGACGCCTGAGGCGGGTGCCGCTGCGCCACGCGGATGCCGCGCCCATTCGTCGGACCCACCGGCGTTAGGGTTCGGCACCAATGAGCGCAGATCGCCCCGCCGGCTTCGACGACCCCGAGCTGCTGGAGCGGTTCGCCGACGTGGTGGTCGGCTTCGCCGCCAACGTCCAGCGCGGGCAGCTCGTCTCGATCGGCTCCGAGATCGGCAAGGAGGCGATGACGCGCGCGATGGCGGCGGCCGCCTACAAGCACGGCGCGAAGTTCGTCGACGTCACGTACTTCGACCTCCACGTCAAGCGGGCGCGCCTCCTCTACGCCGACGACGAGTCGCTCGACTTCGTGCCGCCCTGGTACGGCGAGCGCATCCTCGAGATGGGGCGCCAGCGCGCGGCGCGCATCGGGCTCACCGGCCCCGCCCACCCGGGGCTGCTGGCCGACATCGACCCCGCGCGCGCGGGACGTGACCAGCTGCCGATGGTCCGCGAGACCGGCGTGGTCGTCAACGAGCGCACGACGAACTGGACCGCGGTGCCGTGCCCGACGCGGGCGTGGGCGCAGCTCGTGCACCCGGGCCTCGCGCCCGAGGAGGCGTGGCTGCGGCTCTCCGAGCAGATCGTCCACGTCTGCCGCCTCGACGAGGACGACCCGGTGGCGGCGTGGCGGGCGCGCGCCGACGCGCTCGTCTCGGCGGCCGAGCGCCTGAGCGAGCGCCGCTTCGACGCCGTGCGCTTCGTCGGCCCGGGCACCGACCTCACGGTCGGCCTGCTCCCGACGTCGCGCTTCCTCGCCGCCCGCTTCGAGACGGTCGACGGCATCGTCCACGCGCCCAACCTCCCGTCCGAGGAGGTCTTCACGGCGCCCGACCCGCAGCGCGCCGACGGCGTCGTGCGCGCGACCAAGCCGCTGGTGCTCGGCGGCTCGATCATCCGCGGCCTCGAGGTCGAGTTCCGCGAGGGCCGCGCCGTACGCATCGACGCCGACGAGGGCGCCGAGGTCCTGCGCGCCTACGCCGAGCGCGACGACAGCGCGGCCCGGCTCGGCGAGCTGGCGCTCGTGGACGGCGAGGGCCGCATCGGTGCGCTGGACACCGTCTTCTTCGACACGCTGCTCGACGAGAACGCGGCCAGCCACATCGCGCTCGGCCACGCCTACGAGATCTGCGTCGACGAGGAGGACCGCGAGCGCTGCAACCGCTCGATGATCCACGTCGACTTCATGATCGGCTCGCCCGAGGTCCGCGTCCTGGGCCGCACCGCGGCGGGCGAGGAGGTCCCGGTGCTCGTCGAGGGCCGCTGGCAGGTCTGAACGTCGCTATCCTCCGCGGCCGCTCCACCCTGGAGAGGTGCCGGAGTGGTTGAACGGGCGCGACTGGAAATCGCGTAACGGGGGTCAACCTCGTTCGAGGGTTCGAATCCCTCCCTCTCCGCTGCTGAGATCGGGCCGGCGAGCGCCATGAGCCAGTACGACCGGGACTTCTGGGAGGCACGCTGGTCGCAGGCCCTGCGCGAGCACGGCGATCGCTCGCGGCGCGCGGGTGGCAGGTCACCGCGGTCGACTTCGCCGCGACGGCGCTGGCCCGCGCCCGGTCGACGGCCGAGGCCATGGGGCCGGAGGTCGCCGAGCGCGTCGCGTGGGTCGAGGCCGATCTCGGGACCTGGACGCCCGGGCCGGAGGCGTACGACCTCGTCGTCTGCCTGTACGTCCACGTCGCCGGTCCGGTCGAGGAGCGTCCGCGGCCGGTGGCCGGCACCGGCGTCGACGCCGTGGTCCGGGCGCGACGACGCATGCCAACGGCCCGTCAGCCCCGCGCGTAGCGCCCGCCGGTCAGCCCTGGAGCCGGACCGGGTGGCCCTCGTGGTCCTCGATGCGCCGGACCGCCGCCTCCAGCAGCTGGTGCGAGAGGTCGGCGAGCGCCCGCGAGGCCGCGAGGTCCTGGCCGATGACCGGCACGCTCGGGTCCTGCGGCGCCCGCTTGGCGTGGCCGACGCCGTGGAAGCGCTGGTCGGCGAGCTCGAGGACCGCGTCGGCCCGCGTGCGCTCGTCCTCCTCGGTGATCCCGAGCCTCACCTGCCACTCCCGGTCGGACATGCGCAGCACCTCCTGCGTCGCGATGGTTGCTCGTGCCCGCATCCTCGCGCGCGGTGACGCCCGCGGGCAAGGGGAGACTGCTCCTCATGCAGCTGCGCGTCGCCCGGCACACTGAGCGCCTCGACGAGGTCGTGGCGTTCTACCGCGACGGCCTCGGGCTCCCCGAGGTCGGCGGCTTCCGCGACCACGACGGCTACGACGGCGTGTTCCTGGAGCTCCCCGGCACCGGGGCGCACCTGGAGCTCACCTCCGGCGGCGGCCACGGCGCGCCCGCGCCGCACCCGGAGTCGCTGCTGGTCCTCTACCTCGGCGGCGAGGACGCGGTGCGGCGCGCCGCCGGGCGCCTCGGCGCCGACCCGGTCGCGCCGGCCAACCCGTACTGGGCGGCACACGCGCTCACGTTCGAGGACCCCGACGGCTTCCGCGTCGTCCTCGTCCCCGCGCGCTGGCCCGCCCCGGCCGTGGTGGACGTCGCGGTCCACACCGGCCCGCGCGCCGAGCTGCGCCGGCTCTTCGCCCTCGCCGAGGACTCCGCGCGGGCCCTCGACGCCTACCTCGAGGCCGGCCAGGTCCTCGTCGCCCGTGAGGACGGCCGCGTCGTCGGCCACCTCCAGCTCATGGAGACCGGCGACCCCGCGGAGGCCGCGGTCAACAGCATGGCCGTCGCCCCGGAGCACCAGGGCCGCGGCGTCGGCCGCACGCTGCTCGTCGCAGCCATCGAGCGCGCCCGGGAGCAGGGACGCCGCCGGCTCGTCGTCGCGACCGCGGCGGCCGACACCGGGAACCTCCGGTTCTACCAGCGCCTGGGCTTCCGCCTGCGCGCGGTGGAGCGCGACGCGTTCACCGAGGCGGCCGGCTACGCGCCCGGCATCGCCATCGACGGCGTGCCGCTGCGCGACCGCGTGCGGCTCGACCTCGACCTGTAGGCGTCGCACCCGGGCGGTGACGGCGGCCCGGGTGCGACGGACGCCTACTGGTCGAACGCGACGCCGATCGTGCCGGGCGCGAGGCCGGCGGCGTCGAACGCGTCCGTGCCGCCGAGGCCGTCGACCGTCAGCCGGTCGGCGGCCTGTGGGCGCAGGATCCGCACCGCGGCGCGGGCGCCCGCGACCTGCACCTCGGCCGCGTCGCCGGCGACCGACAGCGCGTCGTCGCCGGCAGTGCCGTCGACCGCCACGTGGTCGGCCGCGTCGTCGCCGAGGTCCGCGGAGACCGCCGCGACCGGCGTGCCGGTGAGGTCGCCGACCGCGATCGTGTCGGCGCCGCGGCGCGGGTCCAGGTCCACCGCCTCGACCCCGATGCCCGTCAGCGCGATCGCGTCGACGTCGCGCTCGAGGCGCAGGCGCGCGCCGTCGGCGGTGAGGCCGAAGCGCTCGTCGTCGTCGCTGCCGCCGATCGACATGGTGTCCTTGCCGGTCTGGCCGTCGACCAGGTCGCGGTCGTCGCCGGGGGTCCAGCGGAACACGTCGTCGCCCGAGCCGAGGACGACGTGGTCGTCGCCCTGGCGGCTGTCCGCGACGTCGGCGCCGTCGCCGCCGAGGAGCAGGTCGTCGCCGCCCTGGCTGCCGAAGAGCTCGTCGTTGCCCTCGCCGCCGTCCTCGACGATCTGCGCCACGCCGGGCGGCACGGTGGACGCGGTGATCGCGTCGTCGCCGCCGAGCGTGGCGACGGTGACCCGGTCGCCCGGCTCGGCGTCGCGGATGCGCGCCGCCGACGGCAGGCCGAAGACGCGCAGCCGGCCCGGCTCGCCGTCGAGCTCGACGAGCTCGTCGTCCTCGGTGCCCTTGAGCACCACCTTGTCGGCGAACCCGTCGGCGCCCAGCTGCGCGGTGACGCGGTCGACGCCGGTGCCGGTGAGGTCGCCCGCGCGCACGAGGTCCGCCCCGGCGCCCGGCGCCGCGGTCAGGGCCTCGACGCCGCCGGCGTCGATGGCCTCGCCGTCGAGGCCGCGCGTGACGTCCACGCGGGCGCCGTCGGGGCTCGCGTCGAAGAGGTCGAAGCCGGCGGAGCCGTCGACGCGCAGCTCGTCCTCGCCGGTCCCGCCGTCCACGCGGATCGGCAGCGACGCGGGCACCGACGCGTCGATGCGCACGACGTCGTCGCCGCCCAGCGGCTGCACCGCGACGCGGGCGAAGGTGCCCAGCCGGACGTGGAGGTCGCCGGTGCCGTCGTCGCCGTAGTCGATCTGCAGGGCGTCGGGCCGGGCCGGGCTGACGCGCAGCGCGATCGCGTCGGCCCTGGTGGTGACGCCGCGGATGGTCAGCGTCTTCTTCTGGCCGCCGGCCTTCGCCGTGAGGGGCGCCTTGGCCTCGGCGAAGGCGGGCGCGGCCGCCGCCAGCACGCCGGCGGTGAGCGCGGCGCCCGCGATGGTGGTGGGGGACAGGGACATGGGGAGGGGGACTCCTTGTGGGTGGGGGTCGCCACCGCAGGACGCGCCGCGCGAGCCGTCCTTCCCGGCGGTCCGCGCGAATGGCCGGGTCCGGCCACCAGGTCGGCGGTCTGCCACCCTGGGCCGATGACCGACGCGCTCCCCGCCGCCGTGCGGCCGCTGTTCCCGGCGCTGGCCCGCGAGGAGGACGGGCGCCCCGCCGTGTTCCTCGACGGGCCCGGCGGCTCGCAGCTGCCGGCCGCGGCGATCGACGCGATGGCCGGCCTGCTGCGCGCCGGAACCGCCAACGACGGCGGCGTCTTCGCCACGACGCGCGAGACGGTCGCCCTGATGGCGCGGGCGCGGCGGGCCGCCGCGCAGCTGACCGGCAGCGCGCCCGAGGAGATCGCCTTCGGCGCCAACATGACCACGCTGAGCTTCCTCCTCGCGCACGCGGTCGCCCGTACGCTGCAGCCCGGCGACGAGGTCGTCGTCACCGACCTCGACCACGACGCCAACGTCGCGCCCTGGCTCACCGTCGCCGCCGACCACGACCTCGTCGTGCGCGTCGCGCCGATCACCGCCGAGGCGACGCTCGACGCCGACGCGCTCGAGGCCCTGCTGGGCGAGCGGACGAAGGTGGTGGCCTTCACGCTCGCCTCCAACGCGGTCGGGTCGATCACCGACGCGCGGCGCATCGCGGACGCCGCGCACCGCGTCGGCGCGCTGGCCTGGGCCGACGCGGTGCACTACGCGCCGCACCGCCGCCCCGACCGCGGGGCGCTCGGCCTCGACGTCCTGCTCTGCTCGCCGTACAAGTTCTTCGGGCCGCACCTCGGCCTCGCGTCGATCCGCCGCGACATGGCCGAGCGCTGGCCGGCCGACCGCGTCCGCCCCGCGAGCGAGGACCCGCCCGGCCACCGGTTCGAGACCGGCACCCCGAGCTTCGAGGCGCTCGCGGGGTTCGTCGCCGCGGTGGACTACCTCGCGGGCCTCGGCGACGGCGACCTCGACGCGGCCTACGCGCGCATCCGCGAGCACGAGGACGCGCTGAGCCGCCACGTGCTCGGGCGCCTCTCCGCCGTCGACGGCCTGACCCTCCACGGCATCGCGGACCCCTCCCTCGTCGCCGCGCGCACCCCGACGTTCTGCTTCACGCTCGACGCCGCGACCCCGCGCGCGACCACCGAGCACCTGGCCCGCCGCGGCATCTTCGCGTGGGACGGCAACTACTACGCCCTGGCTCTGATGGAGGCGCTCGGGCTCGAGGACCACGGCGGCGCGGTCCGCACCGGCTTCCTGCACTACAACACGCACGAGGAGGCCGACCGGCTCGCCGACGCGCTCGAGGAGCTCGCCGCGACCGGCGCGCCGCCCACCACCGCGGTCACGCCGCGCCGCGACGAGGCGCCGGCCTGACCGCCCCCTACCACTCCTGGTCGCCGCGCTCGATGCGCTCGGCGCCGGCGCGCACGCCGGCCAGCACGCGCTCGCGGACGCGGAGCTTGGTCGCCGCGTGCGCCTTGCGATCGACGCGGAGGAGGTCGTGCGCCGCGGACTGCGCCGCGGCGGCCAGCTCCTCGGGTGCGACGAGCGTGTCGAGGAAGCCCGCCTCGCGCGCCTGCTCGGGATCGAGCAGCGCGCCGGTGATCGTGCAGCGGTCGAACCACGGGCGCGCGAGGCGGTGGCGCGCGAGCTCGATGCCGAACCAGGGCAGCGTCATGCCGATCGCGACCTCGTTGAGGCCGAGCTTGTGCTCGCCGGCGACGCCGATCCGGAGGTCGGCCGACAGGAGCAGGAACGCCCCCATGGCGATGGCGTTGCCGTTGCACGCCGCGACGACCGGGTGGGGGTGGGACAGGAGCTTCTCGGCGAGGCGGCCGCCGGCGCCGACCATCGCCTGCCAGTCCTGCGCGCGCAGGTCGAAGCCGGCCGAGAACGTGCTCGCGCGGCCGGTGAGGACGACGACGGCCTCGTCGGCGGCGGCGCGGTCGAAGGCGTGCGAGATCGAGCCGAGCAGGTCCACCGACAGGGCGTTGACCTTGCCGTCGTCCATGGTGATCGTCGCGATGCCGCCGTCGAGGGCGTAGGAGGTGAGGTCGGCCATGGGCACATCCTCGCGCGTGACCGCTCCGCGGCGCCGGCCGGCTACGCGTAGCGGAGCGCGTCGCCGGGGCGCAGGCGCACGGCGCGGCGCAGCGGCAGCGCCAGCACCGCGAGCGCGAGCAGGACCGTGCCGGCGAGCGCGACGGCGATGTGGGCGGCGGGGTAGACGACGGGGACGTCGACGTCGAGCAGCTCGCGGATCAGGCGCACGAGCACGCGGAGGACGAGGTAGCCGAGCGGGATCCCGGCGAGCCAGCCGAGCA
>JACRMD010000105.1 GCA_016215085.1 Solirubrobacterales bacterium
CCGACTCGCGGATCACGTCGGCGTGTTCCTCGCGCAGCACCTGCCGGACGACCTCCTCGATCGTCATCCTGTCCCGACCGGCCATCGCCGGCCTCCTTTCGTCGAACCCTGAAGAAGTCCGACGATCATGAGCGCCGCGGTGGCCGGACCTACGTCACCGCCCGTGACGTTCCGTCCGACCGCGTCCTACACCAACACTAGGGACGTGACCCGAGCTCGACGGCCGCGGATGGCCGCCGTCCGTACGGCAGGCGCGTTCGGACGTGACGTAGGTGACCCGGCGAGACTGCAGGCAGGGAAGCATCGTCGAGCATACGGCTCTCGCCGGTCGCGGATACGAGTGGCCCGATGGCGCCGGAGCGCCGTCCGCGGCGCTCGTGTCAGGGGCGGGCGAAACGTGGACCTTTCTGGCCGGTCACGAGATCGCGGGGGCGCGCTGAGGGCGCGGGGTTTGGCGCGGCTGACCGGCGCGTCAGTCCGGTGGCGGCCATCCCGGACGCGGCGCACAGCGCGATAAGCCCGGCTGACTGCAGCGCACGAGTCCGCCAGTCGACGGCCAGCCCTCCGCCGAGGAGCAGCCCGCCGATCATCGCGACGCCGTTCATGGCTGCCGTCATCAAGGTGACGACCGGAGCGATGTGCCCCATCTGCAAGCCACGTTGGAAGGACAGAAAGCCCCCGACCACCGACGTTCCGCCCACCGCGGTCGCCAGCATCACGGTTGCGGCATCTGTCGCATTGGCTCGGACGGCGGCGACAAGCGCCGCGAGTGCGACGGTGGTGACCCCGTAGGACAGCCCCGCGGCCAATCCGAGCCGCCACGCCTTGGCGGTTCCCATGCGACACACGGCGATGACGGCGAGTCCGCCGAAAACGCCGGCGAAGCCGGCAAGTGGCAGGACGGAGGTGTGCACTCCAGCCTCGCCATGGGCACCGGCCAGTCCCAGTGCCAGCACGCCGACCCCGAGAAGGAGCAACGCCGCTCGCTGTCCTGCGCGCAGCGGTTGGCGCGCCACTCGCGCCCACAAGTAGCTGGCGAGGGCAAGACCCGTCGCGAGAGTCGCCTGGACCAGCCACAACGGCGCCAACGTCATCGCGGCGATGTTCAGGACGAGACCGAGATAGCCACAGCAGGCGCCGAGCACCCAGCGCCGCGATGCAAGCAGCCCGCGGACCGCCTGGATCGGGTGACCGACCCGCACCGCCGGCGTGCCGGCCAGTGCCTGGTGCTGCATGACGTAGCTCGCATTCAGCGCCACAGACGCGCCGGCGGCGGTTGCGATTCCAGTCAGCACTGTCATCGACGTGCACCCGGAAGCGAGCCGAGGCGCTAGAGACCGGCCGGCGACGGCTCGCGGCGCAGCGCCCGGCGAAGCGTGGCCAACTCGCGAAAGGCCCGCGCGACGACGCGCGGGTTCGCTCCGCTCTGCTCGCCGGCCACGCGCGCGCGGTGGTGCACGCCCACTTCCTCCATGCGGCCACCGGCGGCTCGGCACTTCACCAACAGCTCGGTGCTGATCATCGCCCCGGTCGCCGAGAGCTGACAGCTCTGGAGCAGGTCGCGTCGGATCAGCTTGAACGCGCAGTCGATGTCGCGCACCCGCAGATGGAAGCTCCGTCGCACGAGCCAGTTCCAAGCAGCAGCGTTGACGCGTCGATGAAGCGGGTCCTGTCGGAGGATCCGCCATCCGAGGATGAGATCGGCACGCTGCGTGTACGGCAGGAAGTCCTCGATCTCACGCAGGTCGAACTGGAGATCGGCATCGGTCAGCAGCACCCAGGGCATCGAGGCGGCTGCGATGCCCGAGCGCAGGGCGTCGCCATATCCCAGGTTCTGCGGATGCACGATCAGCCGGACATGGCGGTCACGCTCGACAAAGGTCGCGGCGATCGTGGAGGTGTCGTCCGAGCTGCCGTCGTCGACGACGACGATCTCATGATCGATCGAGCAGCGCTCAGCGGCCTGGGTGGCGTATCTGATGGCGTCGGCCACGTTCTCGGCCTCGTTGAAGCACGGCAGGACGATCGTCAGGCCACGGAGCGCGTTCGGGGAACGCGCGCTGTCGCGCGGTACGGACCCGGCCGGAATGCCGCTGTCAGGGCACTCCGGCGTTGCCAGACGGTCCACGACCGCACCGGAGACCTCGTGCACGGCGTTGCTCGCGTTGATGATGTCGTTGCGCATTGGTGGTTCCTTGACCGCGGCTTTCAGCTTGTGTGAGCGGGGGTGATCGGCAAGCTAGGAGCGGAGCCGTTGGCGATGGGGGCGCGACACGTTGCGATGCGGTTAGCGCTCGCGCGACGTCAACGAGCCGCGGCCCCGGAGAGATCCGGGGCCGCGGTCGGCCTCCTCGCTACGCGCCACCGCGCGTCGGTTGGGCTACCGCACGCCCTGCGCCTGGATGTTGCTTTGCGCCGCGCGACGGCGTTGTTGAGCGCCGACACGGCGATGCGGGACTTCATCCTGGATGTCGATCGAGTAGCCGACGATCCGGTTGGAGTAGGCGTCCTTGATCGCGCAGATGTAGAGCTTGCCCTCGGCGGTGGGGTGCTCGGTGATGTCCGCGAGCCACAGCTGGTTGGGCGCGTCGGCCTCGAAGCGATGCCGCAGCCGGCCGTGGTCATCGACGACGGCGCACAGGTCGTCGTCGACGGCCGGCCCAGGCTGCTTGCCGTTGCGCCCGCGCTTGCCGGCGAACGCCGAGAACCACCCGTGGTGGTCCGTACCGCGCTGGCTCGCGGGGCCGCCGGATACCTGCTCGAGCACGCTGACCGGCGAGAGCTGTGAGCCGCGCTCGCCCGCGTGCCGGCGGGCGAGCAGGTCGTCGATCACCCCGGGCCGGGGCGGTCAATGCGGCACGGGCATGGGGCCTGATGGCCTGAGCGACGCGGCCCTGGACGTCCGCGCCGCGGTGGACGTCCAGGCCGACCGTTCCCGGAGTCCGGCGCGGCTCTCATGTGCAGTTCATGGGCCCGGCGTACAAGACGTCGAACCTCAGTCCACCCGGAGAAGGAGCGTGGTTCGTATGAAGATCACCCGGAAGGCCGTCCTCATCGGCGGCGCTGCGCTGGCGATGGCGGCGGGTGGTGCCGGCGTCGCCGGCGCCGTCGGCGGCGACGATGGCGACGAGAAGGCGTCCGGCCCGGACGCCGCCCGCGCGAAGGCCGCGGCACTGCGCCTGGTACCCGGCGGGGTGGCCAACGCGGTGGAGCGCGACTCCGAGAAGGGCGCGACCTGGGAGGTCGAGGTCCGCAAGCCGGACGGCTCGACCGTCGACGTCCGCCTCGATGCCGACCTTCGCCAGGTCGCGATCGACGCCGACGCGGAACGCAAGGGCGACCAGTAGCGCCGGGTCCCAGCGGGCCGGTCCCGCGGAACAGTGGACCGGCGGCGTCGCCGTCCCGACGTGCGGGCGGCTCCGGGGAGTCCCGGAGCCGCCTTTCGCACGCCAGCGTGGAGCGCCGATGCTCAGTGCTGACCCTCCTGCTGGGTGTCGGCGTTGGGGTTGCCGGGCTCGTCCGCGTGCCCGCCCGGGCCGTCGTCGTTGGCCACCTCGGACCCGGACTCCGACTCCGTCGCCGACTCGGCCTTCTCGCCGGCGGACTCCGGGCCGTCGGCCTTGTCGCCGCCGGGCTGATCCGCCGTGGTCTGGTCGCCCTGCTGGACGTTGTCCGAGTCGGCGGCCGAGTTCTCCGGAGCCGTGCTCTCCTGGCCGGGGATCTCCTGCGACTGGGCGCCGCTGGTGTTCGGCTGCGCCTGGGCAGGCGGCGAGGTCGTGGACGAGCCCGACCCGCTGCTCTGCGCCACGGCGACGCCGCCGACACCGAGCGCGGCGAGAACGGCCGCGATGGTCGCGGTCGCCGACTTGCGGTGGAATCGCTCGAACATGTTGTAGGTCTCCTTGTCGGTTGGGGATGGAGAGACGCTTCGCACCGTACGGAGCGGTGGTGAGCCGGACGTGAGGGGAGTGGCCCGGCGTGAGGCCCTGATGAGCCGGCCCCTGGAGCGGGTTCGAGCGAGGGCGCACCGGACCGCGATCGACGGCCTGCCGGCCCCCGAAAAGGCGAGGCGCCCGGCCTGTTCGGCCGGGCGCCCACTGCCCCGCGCGTACCTGTGGGGGTGGCTACAGGTCGCGCAGCTCCTCGATCGCCGGCCGGCGCAGCGCTCGCAACGTGACGGCGCCCGCCGCACCTACCGCCCCGACCGTCAGCGCAACCACGCTGCCGAGGTAGCTCCACGGCACCGCGAGCGCGTCCGGTGGGGGATCGAAGACGCCGGTCAGGACCTTGATGAGCATGTCGGAGATCCCGACCGCGGCGATCGTGCCGAGGGCCAGCCCTCCGACCGTGACGAAGAGCGACTCGCCCCAGACGAACCCACCTAGCTGGCGGCTGCGCGCGCCGAGGGCCGCAGCGATCGCGAACGTGCGACGGCGCTCCTGGAAGCCGATGCCCAGGGCGAGGCCCGACGCCGCGATGGCCAGCGCCAACGCGAATCCGAGCTCGACCTTGGTCAGGCCCGAGAGCTCGACAGCGGTGAGGTTCGACCCGATGACCTTGCGCTGGTCGACGATGTCGGTGACCCCCGCGCTCGTCCCGAGCTGATGGCGCAGCCGCTGCGCGACGGTGCTCGGGCTCGTCCCGTCGGTCTGGACGAGGAACGCGCCCACCGCGTCACTGCCGGTGGTGGCCGCCACGTAGTCGGCGTTGGCGACGAGGAACGAATCGGTCGGCGCGGTCGGGAACTCCTTGACCACGCCGGCGTAGTGGAACGGAACCGTCTTGAGCTGCTTGGTCAGGCTGTCCTGCAGCCGAAGCCGGATGAGGTCCCCGGGATGCAGCTGGAAGTCCTTGACGGTCTCCGCAGAGACCAGGACGCTGTCCGGTCGCCGAGCGAGCCGCTCCATGAGCTGGCCGGCGGTGCCACCCTGGAACCAGCCGTCCTGCAGCCCCCCGGCACCGCGGATGGTCTGCGGCCTCACGCCATAGAAGTCCTGCAGGTCCGCGCCGACGTAGGCGAAGCGATGCTGCAGCGGCTCGACGGTGCGCACGCCAGGCACCTTCGCGAGGTTCGCCGCCTCCTGCGGGCCCTTGCGGACTCCAGGGGACTCCGTCACGGTCACGTCCGCGCCGTTGGAGAGGCGTGCGTCGACCTCGGCCTGCTGCTGGTAGGTGGCGTTGAACACGGCAGTCGACGCCGCGAAGGCCCCGGTGAGGGCGACGAGCGTGACCGACTTGGCGAGCAGTCGGCGCTGGCGGCCCATCGTCGCCGCCACGGTCGAGGCGAGCTCCCCCGCCACGGGGCGCAGGAGCCGAGCGAGGGGCGTGCGCGCACGGACCAGCACGAGGTCGGCCAGCCGGTAGGCGAGCAGGCCGGCGCCGACCCACCCGAGGACCGGAGCGAGCAGGGCGTACCAGTTCACCGAGACCTGTGGGACGCCCTCGGGCGCCAGGACGAGGTTGTAGCCGTTCTTCGACGCCTGCCAGTAGACGAACGCCGATCCGGCGAGGGCCACGAAGTCGAGGCCGTACCGGGCCCACCACGGTGCGCGGTCACGTCGCCCGACCTGCGCTCGTTGCCCCGTGACCGTCAGGCCTCGGGCATCGCGCCATGCGGGGAGCGCGATCGAGGCGGAGGCGATGCTCAGCCCGGCTGCGGCGGCCCCGCCCGCCCAGAGGGCCGCACTGAGTGCCGAGGCGCCGAAGCTGGCCGTGCCGAACGCGGCCGCGCCGATCACCAGGGCACCGCCGAGGCCGGCCGCGACACCCAGCCCGCCGGCGAGCGCGGTCTCGGCGAGCGCCACCCGGACGAGCTGGCGCGTGGAGGCTCCGCGCGTGCGCAGGAGCGCGGCATCGCGTCGACGCCGATCGGCGCCGGCAGCCGCGATCGCGGCGGTCACCAGGCCGGCGAGGATCGCCCCGGGAATGCCGAGGAACAGGAACAGCAGCTCGGCGTACAGCGCGTCCTTCCGCGCCCCGTCGAGTGCGGTGCCGATGTTGTTGCCGACGAGGCCTGCGCCCGCGAGATGGGTCTCGAGGTTCAGCGCCTGGCCGCTGACGCGCGTGTACGCGGCGCCGGGGCTTCCGGGCAGCGCGTGGGAGATGGAGGCGTGCACCTGCGCCGTCGTGGCGCCGTGCTCGACGGCATCGAAGGTCCGCTGAGGCAGCAGGATCACGTTGTCCGGTGGGGCCTGCGGCTGGGCGCCCACCGGCGCGCCGACCTTCTGGAAGAGCGAGTCGGCCGCGGGGAGGTCCACGACGCCGTCGACCTTGACGGTCGCGCGCCGGCCGGCCGCCAGGCCGATCTGCACGCGGTCACCCGGGCGAGCATGGAGGTTGGCGGCTGTCTGCTGGGCGAGCAGGACGCCCGTGCCGGCGCCGGACAGCGGCCGGATCTCGCCGGGGAACGCTCTCGCGTACCCATCGGGGAGGCCCAGCACCTTGCCGGGGCCGGTCTGCTGCGTCGACCCGCCGATCGACGCGCGGAGCCCGGGCGTGTCGGCGAAGGAGACCGGCAGCGCGCGGACGACCCCGGGCTGCGCGCGCACCTTGGCCAGGACGTCGGTGGCGCGGGCGCCGGGCTGGGTCTCGACCTGCCAATCGACCGGGACGCGGGCGACCGCCCGGTCGGTCATCTTGCCTGTCGTCGACGAGAGGAAGGCGCCGATGGAGGCGAGCAGCGCCACGCCGACGGCGACGCCGAGAGCCGTCGACAGCACGCGCGCCCGGCGATGGGCGAGCAGCCCGCGAAGCCACGTCAGCGCGACCATGCCTGCTCCTTCGAATCGGTGGTGGTGATGCGTCCGCCGTGCAGTTGCCAGATCTCGGGCAGGCGGTCGGCGACGAGCGGATCGTGGGTGGAGACCACCACGGCGGCGCCGACATGGTCGGCGGCGCTGATGAGCACGTCGATCACGGCGACGGCACTGGCGCGGTCGAGCTGCCCCGTCGGCTCGTCGGCGAGGATCAGCACCGGCTCGCCCGCGAGCGCACGGGCGACCGCGACGCGCTGCGCCTGGCCGCCCGACAGTTCCTCGGGCAGCTTGTCGCCGAGATCGGTCAGATCGAGCAGGTCGAGCGCGATCACGGCGAGCCGCCGCGCCTCGGCGTCGCGACGGCCGCCGAGGATGAGCGGGAGTGCGACGTTCTCCTCCACGGTCAGCGGCGGCAGGAGACTCGGGCCCTGGAAGACGACGGCCACCGGGCCGGGTCGCAGCGCCTCGGCGGTCCCGAGCGTGGGCCAGGCGATCGTGCCGACCGTCGGCTGGTCGAGGCCGGCCATGAGGTGCAGCAGCGTCGACTTGCCGGATCCGGACGGCCCCATCAGCGCGATACGTGCGCCCACGTCCACCGTGCAGTCCGTCGGCTCCAGCGCGACCGTGGCGGTCGGACCGCGACCGTAGGTGCGGCCGGCGCCCGAGCAGAGCACCAGCGGCTCACGGCCGATCATGGCTCGACCCGTCCGTCGCGAAGGCGGATCTCCCGGTCGCTGCATGCCGCCACCTCAGGGCTGTGGGTGACCACGAGCACGGCGGTTCCCTCGGCGGCCCGCTCACGCAGCAGGCCGAGGATCCGACCCGCCGTTGCGTCGTCGAGCTCGCCGGTCGGTTCGTCGGCCAGCACCACCCGCGGGTCGTTGGCCAGCGCGACCGCCAGGCCGGCGCGGGCCAGCTCGCCCCCCGAGAGCTGTGCCGGGCGGGCGTGCGCGCGTGCGACGAGCCCGCACCGCTGCAGCAGATGGTCGCGCCAGGCGGCCGGCGTCCGCGTCCCCGCGAGTCGCTGGGCCAGCGCGATGTTGGACGCGACGGAGAGGTGCGCGACGAGGTTCGTCTGCTGGAACAGCACTCCGATGCCGCGGGCGCGGATCTGCGCCCGGGCCTCCTCCGAGCGCCGGGACAGGCGCGTGCCGTCGACGGTCACGGCGCCGCCATCCGGCTCGTCCAGGCCCGCCAGACATGCCAGGAGCGTGGACTTGCCCGACCCGGACGGGCCTGTCACGGCGATCATCTCGCCCGGATGCACCTCGAGGGAGACGCCGCGCAGGGCCAGCGTCTCGTCGTCCCCGGCATGGAAGAACCGGTACAGGTCCTCCGCCTGCAGCAGCGCACTCATCGCGCCCACGTGACCGAGTCCGTGACGATCCTCCAGGGATCGACGTTGTCGGCGCCCTTGGGACCGGAGAGGGTGAGGATGACGTCCTTGCCCTGGTGGAAGAAGACGTAGCGCTCCACCGCGTCCTGACCCGCCTTGCCGGTGACCGGGTTGGGCTTCGCGGCCGCGAGGTAGGTGATCCGCACCGCGCTCCCGGCCTTGCGGGTGATCGTCGCGACAGATCCTGGCTTGAAGCCCTTGACCGATGCGGCCAACTTGGGGACCTCGGTGCCGCGCGCCTCGCGCGTGGTGAGCGGGGCCTGGGCGGGGACGGACTCGACGCGAATCGCGTTGAGCTTGTCGGTGAACACGACGGCTCCGCCCGAGTCGCTCCTGGACCACCCCTCCGGCACCTTGACGCTGAAACCGCCGCCGGGCGGCGTGAAACGGACGAAGGCCTGGTTGTCGGGGATGTCCCCGGCGGGGTTCACCTCCGCCGCGTTGGGATCGACCGGGGCGCTGGACTTGGCCTTGGTCGCCGATGAGCCACCGCACCCGACGGCGCCGATCGCGAGGATGGCGGCGGTTGCTGCGAGCGCGCTTCGCTTGGAGCGGCGACCTCGTGGGAGTGTGAAGCGGGTCATGGCGGCCGAAGCTAGGCGGGACGGGTCAGCGGGCGGTGCGGCGAAGGTCAATGCGAGGTCAAACCTCGCGAAGCGATCGCCTAGCGCCCGTAGGCTGCTGGGTGCCATGGGAACGGGGATCCTGCTCGTGGAGGACGACGAGGCGATCTCGTCCGGGCTGGCGCGCGTGCTGGACGGCCAGGGCTACGCCGTGCGGCGGGTCGCCACCGGCCGCGGGGCGCTCGGACGCCTCGACGAGGACGTGGCGCTCGTGGTCCTGGACCTCGGTCTCCCGGACATCGACGGCATCGAGGTCTGCCGCCGGCTGCGCCTCCAGCGGCCGGAGCTTCCGATCCTGATCCTGTCTGCCCGCGATCAGGAGCTCGACGTCGTGGCCGGCCTCGACGCGGGCGCCGACGACTACCTCATCAAGCCCTTCAGGCTCTCCGAGCTGCTGGCGCGCATCCGCGCGCAACTGCGGCGGGGAGCTGAGATGGCGACGGCCGGTGACACGAAGCCGCTGTCGGCCGGTGACGTGGTCGTCGACGTCCGCGCGCGCCGTGCATACGTCGCCGGGCAGGAGGTCGAGCTTCGTCCCCGGGAGTTCGACCTCCTCGCGCTGCTGGTCGCCGAGGCCGGGCGTGTCGTCACGCGCGACCGCGTCATGCACGAGATCTGGAACACCGACTGGATGGGCTCCACCAAGACGTTGGACACTCACATGGCCAGCCTGCGTCAGAAGCTGGGCAGGCCTCAGGCGATCACGACGCTTCGCGGCGTCGGCTACCGCTTCGAGGGCGTGTGAGACGCCGCCTGGTCGCGGCCATTGCCGCGGTCGCCGCGTTCGCCGTGTTGCTCTTCGCGCTGCCGCTGGGCATGGTGCTCGGTCGCACGTTCCGTGACGAGGAGGTCCTGCGCCTCCAGCGCGACACGATCGCCGCGACCCGGGAGATCGACCTCGGCAGCGACGCCCGGGATCCCGTCGAGCTGCCGCGCGGTGACGACCGCATCGCGGTCTACGACCGCCGCGGTCGTCGCGTGGCGGGACGCGGGCCGGTCGTGGCGGACGAGGCGGTGCGCCGGACGCTGCGCGCGGGGCGGCCCGCGGAGGCGCGGGCCGCGGGTGAGCTCCTGGTCGCGGTGCCGCTGCTCAGCGACGAGCGCATGACCGGCGTCGTTCGAGCGGCGCGCGACGACAGCGCAGCACAGACCGACATCCGTCAGGCGTGGGTGCTGCTCGCTGCGGTCGGTGCCGCCGTCGTGGGGCTCGCGGCGCTCGCCGCCTGGGTCCTTGGGCGCCGGCTCGCCGCGCCGCTGGAGCGCGTGGCCGTTGTCGCGTCGCGGCTGGGCGACGGCGACTTCTCGGCCCGTGCCCCGCGCGCGAGCATCGAGGAGGTCGACAAGGTGGGCCGTGCCCTGGACTCGACCGCCGTGCGGCTGCACGACCTGGTCATGCGGGAGCGCGCGTTCACGGCGGATGCATCGCATCAGCTGCGCACGCCGCTGGCGGCACTGCGCATCGAGCTCGAGGCCATGGAGCTGCGCGGTGCGCCCGCGCCCGAGGTGGGCGCTGCGTTGGCGCAGGTCGACCGCTTGCAGACGACGATCGACACGCTGCTCACGGTGGCGCGCGACGTGCCACGGCCGCGCGAGCGCACCGACGTGGTCGGGCTCCTCGACGAGCTCGAGAACGGCTGGCGCGGCCGTCTCGCCGCCGCGAGCCGGCCGCTTCGCGTCCATGCGCCCGGAGCGCCGATCGAGGTGCGGGCTTCCCGTGCCGTCCTGGTGGAGATCCTCAACGTGCTGATGGACAACGCGTGGCGTCACGGCCGCGGTGCCGTGGTGGTGCGCGCCCGCTGCTCGGGCGGCTACGTCGCGGTCGAGGTCGGAGACGAGGGGCCCGGCTTCGAGCTCGATCCGGAGGACGCCTTCGAGCGCCGCAGGACGCAAGGTCCTGGCCACGGCATCGGGTTGGCGCTGGCCCGGGCGCTCGCACACGCCGAAGGTGGCCGGTTGGACGTGCCGCAGCCCGGACCGGGTCCCGTGGTGCGTCTGCTCGTCCCCGTCGCGATCTCCGAGTCGTGGGCTCCCGAAGACGCGCGCAGCCCATCCGGCCGGCCCGGGAGGGAGGACTAGGCTCCCTTGTGACCGGAGCGCCGAATCGGCGCGGCTTCGACCGGGCCATCCGGAGCGAGGAGCGTCGAGGTCGTCGCAGGTGCGCGCGGCGGTGCGACCTCGGCGTGGCAAGCGGCACGTCCGCCGCCGCCGTGCTCGCCGAAGCCGATCGCGCGAAGGCCGCGGGTCGCGACGGCTGCATGGCGACGGCCGGATGAACCCCGACCCTCAGAGGCCCAGACCGGCGACACCGCTCTCCGCCCAGCCGAGGTGGTGGGCGATCTCGTGGCGCAACGTCCGCTCCACCTCCGCCGCGAGCTGACGCGGATCGTGGCCGAAGTCCCGCAGAAGCGAGTCGCGGTAGATGACGATCTGGTCGGCGACCCGACCGCGTGCGACACCGTCGCCGCGGTAGTGCCCGTAGGCGCGCGCGGCGATGCCGCCGTCGAGGACCAGCACCGGGACGTCGGTGAGAACCTCGAGCAGCCAGTCCGGGAGACGATCCATGGCGTGGGCGACGAGCGCCTCTACCGAGGCCGTGCGTGTGTCGTCCTGCTCAGGCATCGTCGTCGTCACCGTCGTCACCGTCGTCGGCGAGCAGGCCGGTCGTCGCCGGTGCCATCAGGAAGGCGCCGATGACGAGCACGACGAGCGCGGCGACGAGGGCCGCCGCGCCCAGCGCCGGGATGGCGGCGACGAGCAGGACGACCCCCGCCACGCAGCCGACGAAGAGCGCGATCAGCATCTGTGGTCCGGGGGCGGAGGGCAGCCGTGCCTGGACGGTCGGCACGGACCGGACGCGGACGTGCCGTCCCCGCGCTCGGCGCCTGGGGATGGGATGGGCCAGGCTGGTCATGTTCGTCTCCTCTCAGGTCTCCAGGTCAGCGCCGGCGCTCGGGGAGGGGCACGCGCGGCAGCAGTCGCCGCCGAGCCCGCCAGGCGCTGCGGAGTCGCTGGGCAGTGGTCGTCGGGCTCTGCGCGCGGCGCGGGTCGAGGTCGGCTCCGCAGTAGGCGCAGCCGGCGGCGAAGGCGCTCACGCGCTCGCCGCAGCGCGGGCACGTGTGGGGGTTGGTCACGGTTCGGTCCTCCTGGGTCCACCGCGCGTCGAGGCTCGGGTAGCGCTCTGGGCGGCGGCGGGTGATGACGGTGCCGAGTATGCGCCGCCGAGATGAGTGCGCGATGAGCGGCGGCTGCTGCAGGATGTGGCGACCGGGCGGCGAATCGCCCCGACGTCACCTACAACAACGATCGCGGGAGCATGCATGGACCTCGAGGTGGTCACGACGCTGGCCCAGGCGGCTGGCGCAGATCCGACCAAGGCCGGCCGGGCCATGGCGCTCGGCGTTGCCGGCGGCCTGGGCGCCGGGGGGGCGGCGGTGGGGATCGGCGCGATCTTCAACGCGATGATCCACTCACTCGCGCGCCAGCCGGAGATGCGCGATGAGCTGACACAGGTGCAGTGGCTCGGGTTCGCCTTGACCGAGGCGTGCTTCTTCTACGGGTTGGTGGCCGGGCTGATCGCCTTCTTCCTCTGAGCAGCGGCGGTCGGCGCCGGCGCACGTCCGGCTCACGCCGTCCTCATCGCTCTGCCATACCGTGGAGCGGGTGAAACGCCTCTCGGCGACGCTTGCCCGCCTTCCGACGCGTGTCCGCGTGACGCTCGCGTTCGCCGCCGTGATGGCGGCGTTGCTCACGGCGCTCGGGCTGTTCCTGTACCTCCGGCTCGGCGCGACGCTCAACGCCACGATCGACGCGGGCCTGCGCTCACGCGCGGGCGATGTCACCGCGCTGATCCAGCAGGCCGACTCTGGTCTGGCGGAGGCCGGGCGGAGCCCGCTGACCGAGCAGGGTGAGAGCCTGGCCCAGGTCCTCGATGTGGGGGGCCGGGTGGTCGATGCCCCGCCGCCGCTGCGCGGCCGGGCATTGCTCTCGCCTGCCGAGGTCCGCCGCGCCGCGCGCGGGACGATCGTCGTCGAGCACCGCGCCGCCCCGGGGAGCGAGGGCCGCGTACGTCTTCTGGCGACTCCTGTGACGGCGCAGGACCGACGCTCGCTGGTGGTCGTGGGCGCCTCCCTCGATGCCAGCGAAGAGGCTCAGCGCGAGCTCGCCGGGCTGCTGCTGGTGGGCGGGCCGGTCGCTCTGCTGCTTGCGTCGCTGGCGGGCTATGGCGCGGCCGCGGGTGCGCTGCGGCCCGTCGAGCTCATGCGCCGGAGAGCCGGCGAGATCCAGGCCGCACGACCGGGTCGCCGCCTCCCCGTACCGCCATCGGGGGACGAGATCACCCGGCTCGGCCAGACGCTGAACCACATGCTGGACCGCCTCGAGGGGGCGTTTGCGCGCGAGCGGCAGTTCGTGTCAGACGCGAGCCATGAGCTGCGCACGCCCCTGGCGATCCTCAAGGGTGAGCTGGAGCTCGCCCTGCGAGACGAGACCGACGTTGCCGGGTTCCGCAGCGCGGTGATGTCGGCGGCCGAGGAGGCCGACCGCCTCGTGCAGCTCGCCGAGGATCTGCTGGTGATCGCACGCTCGGACCAGGGGCGCCTCCCGGTCCGCCTGGCCGAGGTCGACGTTGAGCAGCTCCTCGAATCCGCCGCGCAGCGCTTCGGGCGCCGGGCCGCGGAGCATGGTGCCTCACTCAGGGTGCAGGCGCCCGAGGAGCTGCGTCTCATCGCCGACCAGCTCCGGCTGGAGCAGGCCGTCGGCAACCTGATCGACAACGCGCTTCGTCACGGCGGCAGCACGATCGAGGTGGTGGGCGAGGCGACGAGCGATCGGGTCCGGCTCCACGTCCTCGACGACGGAGCGGGCTTTCCGCCGGAGTTCGTCGCGAGCGCCTTCGAGCGGTTCACGCGGGCGGACAGCGCGCGGGGTCGCGGGGGGGCCGGGCTAGGCCTGGCGATCGTGCAGGCCATCGCGCGGGCCCACGGCGGTGAGGCGTACGCCTCCAACCGGGCGGAGGGCGGGGCCGACGTGTGCATGGATCTCCCGGCGGAGGCGCCGGCAGTGGCTCACCGGGGGCTCATCGACGTGCGCGACCCTTGAGTTCCCCAGCCGATCCCGCCCTGAGTTGATCATGTCGCACACGATGCGCGCCGACGAGGCGTACCGCGGTCTCCGAGACGGCCGGCTTGCGCTCGTCGACGTGCGCGAGGACCGGGAGCTGCGCGACGTGCGGATCGACGGTGCGATCCATCTGCCGCTGAGCCGGCTCCCGCAGCACTTGGATGAGCTGCCGTCGGGGCTTCCGGTGGCGTTCTTCTGCCGATCAGGCCGGCGCGCGGCGATCGCGGCGGGTGTCGCCCGGCGTGCCGGCATCGACGCCTACAACATCCGGGGTGGTCTGCTCGCCTGGCGGGCCGACGACCTGCCGCTGCGGCTTGGATGATGCCGGGTGCGCCCGATGCCGCCTGCGCGAGAGGAGCGTCTCGACGGCGATCACCGCGGCGCCCGCGACCAGCAGCCCGACCGGGTCGACGAGCATCACGACGAGCATCATGCCTCGGCGACTGCGCTCCGGGGCCCGCGGCGGCGCCTCCACCAGGCGGCGGCGACGGCGATGGCGCCGATCGTCAGGCCGGTCGCCGCGAGCGCGAGCGACCCCGTCGGGCCGGCGAGCATCGCCACGGTGGCCACCGTTCCCGCCCATGCGAACGCCCCGGCCGCGTTGGCGACCGCGAAGCGTCGCCACGGCATCCGGGTCGCGCCGGCGGTCAGCGCGGCGACGACGCGCACGCCCGGGAGCCAGCGCCCGAAGAAGACGGTCATGCTGCCGTAGCGCGCGAAGAACCGGTCGGCCCGCTCGACCGCGTGACGGCGATGGGCCGCGCCCCAGCCGTCGCGCAGCAGGAACGCCCGGCCGCCCCGGCGACCGAGCCAGTAGCCGAGCGTGTCACCGACGATCGCGGCGCCGGCGGCAATGGCGATCACGACCGGAAGCGTGAGATGGCCGGCGGCGACGAGCCCACCGGCGGTGATGAGCGCCGTCTCCCCCGGCAGCGGCAGGCCGGCCGACTCGCCGAGGATCAGGGCGCCGAGCGCCGGATAGCCGATCTGGGCGGGGACGGGAACGATCATGGAACCAGCATGCCCCGGGCGGATGAGCGCTCGATGAGCGCGGCGTAGGGCTTTCGTCGTTCGACCGGCGGGAGCACCGTGGTCCGGTCGAATCTCGGGCACGGGCAAAGGAGCGCGCGCGGGTCTCATCGTTCGCTCATGCACGAACGGGATGCTGGCGCCATGAACAGGCTCGGCACGGATCTACGGGACACCTTGGAGGTCGACGTGAGGCCTGTCTCCTGCGTGCGTGGGCCGCACTTCGAGGAGCTCGCGGCGCTGAGCACCGCGGGTGTGCGCCGCGACAACAACGAGGACGCCGTGCTGCTGTGCCCGCCGCTCCTGGCGGTCGCCGACGGCGTCGGCGGCTCGCCCGCCGGTGAGGAGGCGGCCGCGTTGGTCGTCGAGACGCTTCGGCGCAACGTCCTCGCTCGGCCGCCCGATCCGGAGCGTGCGCTGACCGACGCGCTGCGCGAGGCCAACCGCCGGGTGATCGACAGCGGGCTGGGCGCGGCCGCGACCGCCGTCGCGGTGCTGCTCCACGGCACACGACTCAGCGTGGCGCATGCGGGCGACAGCCGCGCGTACGTCTGGAGCGACGGCCTCCTGCGACCGCTCACGCACGATCACTCACTGGTGGCGGCGCTGCAGGCGGTCGGCCGGCTGACGCCCGCAGGGGCTGCGCGCCACCCGCTGCGCAACGTCGTGCTCGACGCTGTCGGCGTGCGGCCGGAGCTCCGCGTCGAGGCGACGACGGTCGACCTCCGCGCAGGCGATCTGGTGCTCCTGTGCAGCGACGGGCTCACGGATCCTGTGGATGACGTGGCGCTGGCCGCGCTGGTCGCCGACGAGCCCGACCTGGACCACCTCGTCGAGCGGCTGGAGCGCGCCGCGGTCGACGCCGGCGGTGGCGACGACGTCACGATCGTCGCGGCGAGGGTCCGCTAATCCTCCAGGCGTACGCCCTACGGCACCGTGATGAGCGTCGCGCGCCCGTCGCTCCACCAGACGTGCGCGCTGTCGCGGACGTCGCGCCGCAGCGGCTCGGCGTTGCCGAGGTCGAGGTGATCCGGCCGAACCCGCCACCGAAGCCGGCGTGCGGCGAGGCCGGCGATCCGCCCCTCGGCCTCCTCGGAGAACCCGAACAGCTTCGGAGGGGTCGAGCAGCCATCGGCGCGGTCCAGGTGCGCGGTGGCGATCACCACGCTGCCGTACTCCGGGTCCTGGAAGCGGTCGGTCCTGGACGGAGCGTAGAGGCGGACGTGGACGTCGGTCCCGTTGGCATCACACGCCGTCTTCAGTCCCCGGTCCCCGTCGAAGCGGGGGCTCGACGCGCCGACGCGATAGGCGAGGAAGCGGATCTCGCCACGGCGCGTGAAGCCCACCGAACGCAGTGCCGCCTTGACCTTCGGCACCGTGGCAGCGCCGGCGAACACGATCGATACGGGCCAGTCGCGCCCGGCGGCACGGAAGTCGGGCGTCCCGTCGTAGGCGAGAAAGGCCGGGCCGCGTTCGGAGAGGCGGACGAGGGTCGGAGCACGACCGGGCGTGTCCGCGCTTGCGGGAAACGCGGCGACGAGCGTCGCCGCGCCCGCCATCGCCCACGCCGTGCACCGCATCAGTCCTCGTCCTCGGCGCCCGTCGGCGCCGCGGCGCGCTCGGGCGCCCATGTCGACGTCTGCGAGGCGGGCCCGGGCTCGACGCCGATCACCGTGCGTCGCCGCAGGTCGACATCGACCAGCAGGTCCCGAAGGAGCCGTACCTCCAACCTGACGCGCTGAGGCCGGTATCCGAGGCCGGCCGGGACGTAGCCCGGGACGGTCGCGCGCACGCCGCGCACGGGCGCCGGCATCTCCAAGAGCACGGTCGCGCCGATGCGGCGCGCCCCCGCGCGGAGCTCGCCGACCTCGACGAGCCAAGGCGTTCCGTCGCGGAGCACCGCCCGAAGGACGCCGGACCGCTGCTCGCGCGCGATGATGCGGCGGACCGCGCGCTCGACGCTCGCGTCCGCCGAGCCGCTGCGCGGCGGCTCGGCGGTGACCGCCGCGGGCTCGCCCTCGCGCAGCGGCGGGAGCCTGCGTCCCACGGTCACGTGGATGCTCCTCGAGCCACGCTGGTCGTCGCTCGTGCCGTGCACCCGCACGGTGACGCGGTGCGCGCCCGCGCCGGCCCGCCGGAGCTCGGGGCGCACGGCGACGGTGGCGGAGCGCGGGCACGGGGCGGATCGGCACTCACGCAGGACCGTCGGCCGCCCGCCGTCGACCAGCAGCTCGACGCGTGCTATGCGGACGCCCTCTCGGCCGCCCACCGCGATGCTCAGGGCCTCGTCACCGGTCACGTAGGCGACGTCGGGCGTGCCCTCCACGTCACGAATCGTCCGGTCGGCGTAGAGCGGCCCCCCGAGGACGATCCGGAACGGCCCGACCTCCGGGAAGCCCAGCGACCCGCCGACGTCCCGCGCCGCCTCGCCGCCGCCCACGCGCTCGGCGACCCAGGGCCGGACGGGGCAGTTGGCCCTCGGCCCACATCGCGGCCAGCACCACGCGCGGCAGCTGCGCCGGTCGGGCGAACAGGAGGTAGCGCGGCTGCCAGCGTGGCTGGAACTTCGCGTTGAAGCGCAGCAGCCGCTCGATCTGGAACCAGCGATCGGCGGCCCGCAGCAGACGCGCGAGGAGGCGCTCGGCGGCGTTGGCCGGCGCTCGCAGCCAGCGACCGCACGTCGAGAAGTTGAGCGAGAAGTCCTGGATCCCGCGTTCGCCCAGCAGGCGCGCCGACTCGACGACAAGGAAGTCCATGAGGCCGTTCGGCGTGTCGCGGTCCCGGCGCATGAACGCCAGCGACATCACGGGCCGGCCGAAGACCGGCACGAAGTGCAGGAAGCCGCGCACGGCACCGGCCGCGTCGCGGGCGACGACCACCACGGCCTCGGGCAGCAGCTCGTCGACCAGCGCGTCATGCGCCATCGAGAACCCGCGCTCGGGCGCGTCCTGGCGCCAGCGGGCACTGACGGCTTCGAGCTCGGCCAGCGCGCGCGCGTCGAGGTCGCCGACGGCCTCCGCCGAGGCCCGGTAGCCGTTGCGCGCGACACGGTTGACGGCCTTGCGCAGGCTCTTCATCGTGCCGCCGGCGAGATCCATGGAGCCGGTGCTCAGGATCGCCTCGTCGCCGATGTAGAGGCGGCGCAGGCCGGCGCGCCGGGCGACGTCAGCGAACCGCTCGCTCGCGCCCACGGCGCCCAGGGCCAGGCCGTGGCGTCGCGAGAACGCGACGAGGTCCTCTACGACGCCGGGTAGGGCGTCCTCGGGACCGACGGGATCGCCGGCCACCAGGACGGTCCCAGCCTCGATGCGGTAGGCGGCGACCGCATGGCCGTCAGGGCTGAACCGGCGCGCCAGATCGCTACGCAGCTTGAAGGCGCTCAGCGTGTCGGTCCCGTGCCGGCGCACGAGCGCTCCCGCGCGCGCCCGCGCGAGCGCTCCGCCGGTGTCGCGCAGGCGCAGCGGCGCCAGGAGGACGGCTCCCGCCGTGGCCGCCGCGCCGACGCCGAGGAGCCCGAGCGCCTCCGGAACCCAGCCGAACGGCGCCCGGAATCCCGGCCCGCCGCTCAGCGTCATCAGCGAGAGGGCGGCCTCCGGCGCGGCGCCCGGCGGCAGGCCGCCGCGGGCGTGCGTCGAGGCGACGGCGACCGCGGCGCTGCCGGCGATGGCGGCCGACGCGACGATCCGTGCGGCGCGCACCAGGCCGCGGCCGGCGGCGAGGGCCTCATGGCGCACCCAGAACGCCGCCCGGCTGCGCCAGAGCACGGCGGCGAGCGCCCAGCTGACGAGCGCCTCCTCGACGTCGAGGCCCTTGAGGACGTTCAGCACGCCGAGCGCGGCGAGCAGGGCCACCGCGAGGTGGAGCGCGCGGCGCCGCCGCCGCGCCAGCGGCCAGCCGACGCCGACCAGCCCCAGGCCGGCCGGGAGGGCCAGCGCGTGCGCGAGGCGGACGTCGCCGGCGGGCGCGAGTGACAGCAGCGCGGCGAGGCGCGAGGGGAGCTCGGCCGTCATGACCGAGGCGACGTTGACCAGGCCGGCGATCGCCGTGGCCGTTGCTGCGAGCGCGGGTACGCGATCGCGCAACGGTAGGCGTGGCGGAGCATCGGGCCGTCGGTGGAGCCCGAGGGACCACGCGGCGGTATCGCGGGTGGCCGGGTGGAGGTCGCGCCAGTCCTTGGCCAGCAGCCATGCCGCCGGCCCGGCCACCACCACCAGCGCGAGCGCCGGAGCACCGAGGAGCGCGGCGGCACCTAGGGCCGCCGCCAAGGCGAGGCCGAGATGGCACTCGTGGACGCGGTGGCCGAGGACGTAGAGGCGCGGGCCTAGCGGGTGACGCTCGATCCGCACGGCGTCGGGAGATGGGGACCAGCCGGACATCAACGCCCCCGCGACCGGACGCGAAGCTCGTCGAGCAGCAATTCTTCCCGGGCCTCGGGGCCGTCGCCGACGAGTTGCGGGACGCTGCGCGATGGCCCGATGACGGTCATGGCGCGACGGTACGAGCCCTTGATGAGGGTGCGATGAGACGGCGGACCGTCGGCGCCCGATGCAGGCGCCGCCGCCGGTGACGGCGGCGAGGTGACGCGCGACCGCGTTCGCTTGGAGCAGGGCTCGGACGGCGTGCGTGACGCGGGTCCGCCCCCGAGCGACCCACGTCGTTCGTCATGAGCGAGAGCGCCCACCACAGGCCCTCCCAGTAGGTCGAGACCGTCCTGCTCTCCAGCGCCGCGAACCCTGCGCCGGCCAGCAGCGCCAACACCGTGCCGGTGGCCACGATCACGGCGACCTTCGGGCGCAGGCCGTGCCGCGGGCTGATGTCGTGGCGCTCTCTCTCGGCTCGGTCTGTGCGCGTGACATCGGCGGCACGCGTTCGGCCGCCCACTGTCGTCGCATGACGGGTCGCTGCCGTGCCCGGGACGCGGTTGCGGACGCTCAACGTCGGTCTACGCTCCCGGCGGCGAAGTCCGGGCGGCCGGCGAGTCGGCACCCGCCCTCGGCGCCGGGCCCGGTGATGCGATCATCGAGCGAGGCTGCCGCAATGCACCCAGGGCCCGGGCTGCGAGCCGGACCTGGGAGAGGGGACATCTTGAGGCGGCGAGGCGCCACTTCTACCGGCCACAGCCCGCCGCATCTCGCTCGCCCAACGCCGATCGTGGCGCGACCCGCCGCATCCGCCACCGCGCCTCCCGATGCGCCGCGCTGCCGTTGCGGCGTCGTGATCGCCGGCGAGCATGTTGTCGGTGTTGGTGATCGCGTTCTCGGGAGCATCCATCCGCCAGGCGGAGCATGCGCACCGTCGGCCCGGCGTTGCCTGGGCCGACGGTGCAGCGGAGCGTCACTCCTGGCCCTCGAACTGGTGGTCGGCGTTGGAGTCGCCGGGCTCGTCGGCGTGGCCGCCGGGACCGTCATCGTCGGGCGTCTCGCGCTCGTGCCCCGGCGCCTCGCGCTCGGCGCCGGGCGACTCGTCCGGCCCTGGCTCGGTGTCCTGCGTCGCGACCGCCGTCCGCAGCGCGACCGGCTTGCCGGCGGATCGGCTTCGCGTCCGGTCGGCACGCCGACCCGCCTGGCGGCGAGCGGCGCGGTGGGCGCGCTTGGCC
>JACRMD010000106.1:0-8508 GCA_016215085.1 Solirubrobacterales bacterium
CGCGCGGACCGGCGGGCGCTCGGCCAGCGCCGCCTGCGCGACGGACCACGCCCGCCGCCGCGCCGCCGGCTCGTCGGGCACGCGCAGCTCCCGCAGCCGGTCCTCGAGCCCCGCGCTCATCGAACGTCACCTTTGCCGGAACTCTTCCGGCTTTCGTTGCACTCATCGCCGAGCGCGTGGGCGAGCGCATCGAGCCCGCGCCGCAGGCGCGAGTTCACCGTCCCGCGCGGGAGGTCGAGCAGCGCGGCGATCTCGCCGGGCGTCAGCTCGAGCAGGTGGCGCAGCACGACCGGCACGCGCTGCTCGTCGGGCAGCGCGGCGATCGCGGCGAGCAGCTCGTCGTCGCGGCCGGCCGGCTGGGCCGCCGCGGGCAGGTGCTCCAGCGGCGCGTCGCCGACCTCGCGGCGCAGGGCCCGGGCGCGCGCGGCGTCGATCGCGCGGCGGGCGACGATGGTCCGCAGCCACGGCCCGAACGGCCGCGAGCGGTCGAAGCGGTCCAGCGCCCGGATGGCGGCCACGAACCCCTCCTGCGCGAGGTCCTCGGCGGCGTGCGCGTCGCGGACGATCAGCCACGCCGCGCGGTAGGCCGCCGGCCAGTGCGCGCGGAAGAGCACCTCCAGCGCCGCGGCGTCGCCGTGCAGCGCGCGCCGCACGGCCGCCCGCTCCGCGCGCGGCGACAGCCCGGCCGCCCGGGGCCGCGTCCAGCGCAGGGGCTCGGCGTGCGCCGCCACGTCGTCCACCCTCCCACTACGCGGGGGAGGCGGCTAGAGGTCCCGGGCCTGCCAGTCCTCGAGCGTGAGCGCGAAGATGTCGTGGTCCTCCCAGCGCCCCGCGATGTTGAGGTAGCGCAACGCGCGGCCCTCGCGGCGGAAGCCCGCCTTCTCGGCCACGCGGATGGAGCGGACGTTGCGCGGGATGATCGCCGGCTGCACGCGGTGCAGGCCGGCGTGATCGAAGGCGAACGCGCAGGCGAGCAGCACCGCCTCGGTCGCGTGCCCGCGGCCGCCGACGTCGGCCGCGGTCCAGTAGCCGAGCGTCGCGTTGCGCCACGCGCCGAAGACGACGTTGCCCAGCGCGACGCGCCCGATCATCCGGTCGCGGCCGGTGCGGTCGAGGACCGCGAACGCGAACCCGGTCCCGAGGTCCCACGCCTCGACGTCGCGCCGCAGCATCTCCGCCTGCCCGGCCCGCGAGTAGTACACGTCGCCGCGCACCGGGTCCCACGGCTCGGTGTGCGGGCGGTTGGCGACCACCAGCGCGGCGAGCTCGTCGACGTCGCGGTGCACCAGGGGACGGATCGCGGTGCGCTCGCCGTCGAGGCGCAGCCGCGGCACCGACGGGCTCACGCGAACCTCCGCAGGCCGATCCGCGCGACCGCGCCCCAGGCGACGGTGAGCAGCGCGAGGTGCAGCAGCGCCGTGCCGAGGCCGCCGGCGTCGTTGATCGCCGCATCGACCGCGTCGAGCGCCGGCCGGAACGGGAAGCAGGCCGACACCACGCGGATGACGTCGTACAGCCCGGAGGCCACCGCGCCCGACGGCACGAGCGCCAGGAACGCGATCGGCAGCGCCAGCAGGATCGCCAGCAGCGAGGCCGCGCGGACCTCGCGCGCCGCCGCGCCGATCGCCACCCCGAGCGCGCCGAAGGCCAGGCCGCCGAAGGCCAGCGCGACCACCCACAGCGGCGCCCGCCCCCAGTCCAGCGACACGAAGATCGACACGCCGGCGGTCATCAGCAGCGTCGCGGCGAGCGCGCAGACCGCGGCGAGCACGACCTTCTCCGCCACCAGGCCGGTCTTCGACACCAGCCCGCGCACGAGCCGCGCGAACGCGTGCTCCTCGCGCTCCAGCGCCAGCATGCCGGCCGCCAGCAGCACGGTGACGAGCATGAGCGACAGCGTGACGGCCACGGCGACCGCGAACGCGTCCAGCGGCGTGCGGCGCCCCTCGACGACCGTGCGCTTGACGACGACCGGCTCGCCCACCGCGTCGAGCACGTCGTCGGAGAGGTCGAGGTTGTCGATGGCCAGCTGCGCGAACTTCGAGACCCGCTCCAGCGCCTGGCGCTCCGGGGAGCCCTCGCGCTCGCCGGCCGCGACGCCGTCGACCAGCGCCTTGGACCGCTGGAGCCCGAGCACCTCGAACTTCTGCCCGAAGAGCGAGAAGTCGCCGCCGCGCAGCAGGATGCCCAGGTAGCCGGTCGCGATGCTCGTGAGCTTCTCGGACACCGCGCGGTTGAGGTCGGCCACGCGCGACTCGATCGTCGACTCGACGTACTGCTGCTTGACCGGGTCCTCGGCGTTGTAGAGGACCTCGACCGTCGGCCGCTTCGACGAGCCCGACAGCGACACCGCCGACTGGATGCGATCGACGAGGTCCGCGGGCACGATCACCGCGGCCAGCGCCTCGCCGTCGCGGACCAGCCGCTCGGCCTCGGCGCGCGAGCGCACCTTGATGGGGTCGACCGCCTTGTAGAGCTCGTCCGCGTAGCGGCCCGGGTCGACGGTCGTGCCCGCGACGTTGACGGTCCCGGAGTCCTCGGGCAGCTGGCTGAAGACCGCCACCCGCGGCTTGTCCGGGCCGCCCGACAGCGCCAGCCCGACGAGCACGGCGATGAGCACCGGGTAGGCGACCAGCAGCACGACCAGCAGCGGCGAGCGCCGCAGGATCCGCAGGTCCTTCTCGAGCAGGAACCGCACGCGCTCAGTGGCCCCGCTCGTGGAGGAAGCGCACGAAGGCCGCCTCGAAGTCGCGCTGGTCGCCGCCGACCTCGGCATGGAGGTCGTCGGGCGACCCGGCGAACAGCAGCTCCCCGTCGGCGAGCACCAGCACGCGGTCGGCGTAGCGCTCGGCCTCCTGCACGTTGTGCGTGGTGAACACGACGGTCGTGCCTGCCCGCGCCAGTCCGCCGACGAACTCCCACAGCCGCTCGCGCTGACGCGGGTCCAGCGACGACGACGGCTCGTCGAGCAGCAGCACGTCCGGCTGGGCGAGCAGCCCGACGGCGATGTTGACCCGCTGCCGGTTGCCGCCCGACAGCGTCCCCAGCTCGTCGCCCGCGCGGTCGCGCAGCCCGGTCTGGTCGAGCATCCGCGCGACGGCCTCGTCGGGGTCGCGCACCTTCTCCAGGCGGGCGAAGAGCCGCAGGTTCTCCTCGACGGTCAGCTTCCCGTAGACCGCGGCCTGCTGGGGCACCCACCCGACCTCGCGCGGGTCGCGCGACACGGTCCCGGAGGTCGGCCGCTGGACGCCGCCGAGGATCGACAGCAGCGTCGTCTTGCCGGCGCCGTTGGGGCCGATGACCGCGATCGTCTCGCCGGCGCCCGCGCTGAAGCTCACGTCCCGCAGCGCCTCGCGCTCCCCGTAGCGCTTGGAGACGGCGTCGGCGGCCAGGGCAGCGCTCACCGGCCGGAGGCTACTTCCGTGCGATCGCCCGACGCGTCATCGGCGGGCGGCGGCGACGGGCCGGCCTCCGGGAGCGGCATCGCCGTCCCCCACGGCTCGAGCACCAGGTGGCGGCGCAGGTACACCACCGTCTCGCGGAGCATCGCCGCGAGCGGCAGCGCCACCAGCGCGCCGATGATCCCGTAGATCTCGCCGCCGAAGAGCAGCGCGAAGATCACCAGCAGCGGGTTGATGCGCAGCGCGTGGCCGAAGATGTAGGGCGCGACGAGGTGGCCCTCGAGCTGCTGGAGGGCGAGGAAGAGCAGCCCGACCCAGACGGCGGTCAGCGGGTCCTGGAAGAGCGCGACGAGCACCGGCGGCATGGCGCCCAGCACCGGCCCGACGAACGGGATGAGCTCCATGAGGCCGAAGAAGATCCCGAAGACCAGCGCGTAGTCGTCGCCGGCGTCGAAGATCCCGAGCTTGCCGAAGATCCACAGGCCGAGGCCCGCGCCCGCGCCCATGAGCAGGGAGAACAGCGCCTGCCCGCGGAGGTAGCCGAGCACCGCCTGCTGCAGCCGCGTGGGGAAGTCGTCCTCGGGCGTCCCGTCGCCCGGCGGCATCACGCTGCGCACCACCTGCCCGATGCGCGGGCCGTAGAGCAGCATGTAGATCGAGAGCACGACGACGAGCACGAGCGCGAGGCCGGCCGTCACCACCCGCTGCAGCACGTCGCCGCCGAAGCCGACGATCTCGTCGGTGCCGCCGACCACCTTGTCCTGGAGGGTCTGCAGCGCGGTCTGGCCCTGGGCGACGATCTCGACGTCGACGCCCTGCTCGTCGAAGTACTGCTGCAGGTCCTCGAGCTGGGCGTTGGCGTCGTCGATGATCCCCGGCACGTCGCGCCCGAACGCCGCCGCCTGGTCGGCCACCGGGTTGGCCAGCAGGTAGCCGGCGAAGATCACCGTGAACAGGATGGCGTACAGCCAGGCGCCGAGGTCGGTCGCCCACGTGTTGAGGTACGCGTCGAGGTGAAGGAAGATGTCGATCAGTTTGCTCATGACGCATTGCGGCGTGCGCGCTCGCTCGCGGGCGCAGGACGAGCGCCCTCGCTAGCAGGGCGCGCCGCCGGATGACAGCGACGGGTGGGCCGGCGCCGGGGGCGCCGGGACCTGGGGCGGGTCGATGCGGGGGTCGTCGCTGCTCATCGCGCCGGTCCGCCAGAGTATGCCCGTGGCCGAGACGCCCTCCATCCTGTTCGTCGGCGACGTGGTCGGCGGCCTCGGGCGCCGGACGCTGCTCGGGCTGCTCCCGCAGCTGCGCGCCGCGCACGACCCCACGTTCGTCGTCGTCAACGCCGAGAACGTCGCGGGCGGCCTGGGCATCACGCCGAAGCTCGCCGACGAGATCTTCGCCGCGGGCGTCGACGTCATCACGCTCGGCAACCACACCTACCACCGCAAGGAGATCGGGCCCTACCTCGACTCCGGGCGCCCGATCGTCCGCCCCGCCAACTACCTGGCCTCGCAGCCGGGCCGCGGCGCGGTCGTCGTCGAGCGCGACGGCGTGCGGCTCGGCGTCGTGAACCTCAGCGGCAACGTCTTCCTGCGCGCCGGCCGCGTCGCCTTCCTGGAGATCGAGAGCGTCCTCGGCGAGCTCGACGGCCGGGCCGACCACGTCCTGGTCGACATGCACGCCGAAGCGACCAGCGAGAAGGTCGCGATGGGCTGGCACCTCGACGGCCGCGTCACCGCGGTGGTCGGCACGCACACGCACGTGCCGACCAACGACGCGCGCGTGCTCCCGGGCGGGACCGCCTACATCACCGACGTCGGCATGACCGGCCCGCGCGGCGGCGTCATCGGGGTCAAGAAGGAGCAGGCGATCGCGTCGCTGCGCACGCACATGCAGGTCCGCTTCGAGACCGCCGAGGAGGACCCGTGGCTCAACGGCGTGCTGATCACGTGCGCGCCGGAGCCGCGGAGGGCGACGGCGATCGAGCCAGTGCTCGTGCCGTGGCGGCCAGCGCCAGCACCAGCAGCAGGTCCCTGACGGCGACCGCCGCGACCGCCCAGTCCTCGCGGAAGACCACGTCGAAGTAGCGGTCCGGGAACCACGCCTGCGTCAGCAGCGATGCCGCGACGACGAGCGCGGGCGCGAGGCGGTCGCCGCGCGCGCCCCACACGACCGCCGCGAACGGCAGCAGCCAGCAGACGTACTGCGGCGAGAGCACCTTGCCCAGCGCGACGAAGGCGAGCGTCGCGGCGAACGACGCGCGCAGCAGGTCGCGCGGCGCCATCGCCACGCACCACGCCAGCGCGGCGGCGAGCGCCAGGGTGAACAGCCATCCCACCGCGTCGGCGGGCCCGCCGTCGAGGCCGTTGGACTTGAACCGGTCGTGCCGGACGGGGTCGCCGGTCACGTGCGCGCCGCCGGTCACCGACAGGACGGCCGCGGGCGTGGACTCGATCTGCACCGGCCGCTCGAGGTGGAACGCCACCATCTCGCGCGGGAAGCCGCCCGCCGCCGCGAACGGGACGCCGAGCGCGAGCACGACCGCGGCGAACGCCAGCGCCGGCCGCGTCCGGTCGCGCAGCCAGGCCAGCGCGCACACCGCCACGACGGCCGGCCACAGCTTCGCCATCGTCGCGACGCCGAGCACGGCGAGCCCCGCGACCGGGCGCTCGCGCAGGACGAGCGCGAGCCCGGCCAGCGTCAGCGCGATCGGCAGCAGGTCGATGTGCGTGGCGACCAGCGCGCCGGCCACCGGCGGCAGCGCCACCATCGCCCAGCCGGCCCGCGCGCCGCCCAGCGCCCACGCCGCGCCCTGGGCCAGCAGCGCGCAGGCGAGCATCAGCCACGACATCCCGGCGGCGTCGCCGCCGGCCAGGCCGATCGGCAGCAGCGCCACGGGCGGGTACTCGAAGACGAAGTCGCGGTAGGGCACGCCGCCGTCGAGCAACAGCGACCGGTACACCGAGTAGACGTACAGGTCGTTGACCTTCGTCGACGAGAACGGCCCGGCCGTCGTGCTCAACCACCAGACGGCGGCGAGCGCGAGGGCGGAGGCGGCTACGCCGGCTCGGGGACGCGATAGCGCGCGAACAGCGCGACGGCCAGCAGCGGGAAGAACCACACCAGGTAGAGGTAGAACCAGTACGTGACGCCGAGCTGCAGCGCGATGGTCACCGCCGCGCCCATCGCGGCCAGTCCGACGACGTCCCGCCGCCGGGGCAGGAACGCCGCGGCGACCACGAGCAGCGCCGCGAGCGCCTGCCAGACGTGCTGCAGGCCCTCGAGGTCGTAGAGCCCCCAGATGGAGAACGGCGCGTCGCGGCCGGCCTGGAAGCCGATCGTGCGGTCGTAGACCGTCGACCACGACTCGCCCTGGGCGAGGATCGGCATGACGGCGATGAGCGCGACGCCCACGAAGGCCAGGGTGAACGGGATCACGGTCCGCCACCAGGTCCCCCGGCGCGCGCCGTGCGTGGCCAGCAGCGGCACGAGCCCGAGCGAGCCGAACTTCGCCAGGCCGCCCAGCGCCGCGGCGATCCCGCGCGCGGGCGGGCTCGTGGCGACCGCGAGGGCCAGCACCGCGAACAGCGCGACCAGCGAGTCGTTGGAGTTGGTGTTCAAGGCGTACAACGTGAACGGCCACGTCGCCCACAGGTACGCGAGCACGATGCCCAGGCCGCGCCCGCCGAGGTTGCGCCCGACGAGGAACAGCAGTGCCATCGTCGCGAGGTCGAACGCGATCGCCGCGCCGTGCGCCGCGGGCAGCTCGTCCCACCGGCCGCTCCACGGCATCGCCTGCTCGAACGGCACGTAGGCCGCGTAGGTGACCGGGCCGTACGTGTCGCCGTGCTCGTTGTCCTTGGGGAACGCGCCGTACAGCGGCTCGCCGTCGACGAGCTTGTCGGCCCCGATGACGCCCGCGTAGCCGACGTCGATGACGTTCGAGTTGGTGATGTTGAGGCCGACGCGGAACCCGACGAGGAACACGAGCGCGACCGCGAGCCAGCCGACGGGGACCACCAGCGGCAGCTGGGGTGGGTGGGCCGTTCTCCCGGTGCGGAACGCCAGCCACAGCGCCCGCGCCAGCAGGTAGGCCAGCAGCGGGTAGACGATCGGCACCGACGCGTCGATGTTGGCGTCGTTGAAGAACGCCACCGAGACGCCGAACGCGGCGAGCACGACGAGGTCGAGGTGCAGCATCCGCAGCGGCCGGCGCCACGCCACGAACGGGGCGACGAACAGGACGGTGAGCGGGATCCACACCCACGGGGAGTTGACCTTGCGGCCGAAGGCCCCCGGGTAGCCGCGCGCCATCGTCCACGCCACCTGCGGGCCGTTCCACGCCTCGAGGATGGCGCCGGTCGCGTCGTCGACGAGGACCTGCGCGACCTCGCGCCGGTCCTTGCCCTTGCCCGGCGTGAACCACGAGACCTGCCACCGCACCGGCCCCTTGAGGAAGACCTCGGGCTTGGCCTTGGGGTCGTCCTCGAGCGCCTCGGCGACCTTGGGGCTGCGCTTGGCGATGACCAGCGCCGCGTTGCCGGTGAGCCGGTGCAGCGGCGGCTTGCGGGTCATCGTCTGCGGCCGGCTGAGCGCGTTCGGGTCGCTCGGCGCCCGCGGCAGGAGCTTCTGCGACGTGGAGCCCGGCGTCTGCGCCGCCGCCGGGCCCGCGAGCAGCAGCCCGAGCACCGCCGCGGCGGCGAGCAGGAGGCGCATCAGGCGCCGAAGTGGGCGCGAACCATCGGGGCCACGTCGGTCAGCGACCAGGCCTCGAGCGGGGTGCCGGGCGCCGGGTCGCATCCGGAGTACAGCAGGGCGCCCAGCGAGTCGCTCCGGTGCAGCGAGCCGTGGCTGCCGCCGCCGACGTGGTCGGCGCCGCCCCAGTCGGGGAACTCCCAGCCGGGGCCGGCGGACAGCAGGACGTCGCCCGAGGTCGCGCAGTCCAGCGCCGCCCAGACGCGGCGCAGCGCGTCGGGGTGGTCGTGTGCGGCGATCCGCCCGTCGGAGACCTCGGCGCCGATCGCGCCCAGCTCGCCCTCGACCTCCCAGCGCCCGCCGCGGAGGTCGCGCACGGCGGAGGCGCCGCGCTCGGCCCGCCGGAACCGCAGGT